>JASHTZ010000083.1 GCA_030040295.1 Terriglobia bacterium
AGGGGAAGGCCGGACCGCCGGCGGAGGCGGCAAGTGAAAGATTGGATTGGCCGTTCAGCCGCCAGATCCCTGCGGCGGACATGTCGCAACGGTTTACGAGACTTGTGACGATGCCCTCCATCAAGCCCTGGGGTTCGGCGGCGGTGGAGAAATCAGTGGTCAGCTCGTCAATTTCCTTGATCAGGTCCATGGCTGATCTTTCCCAGCGGTCCGAATAATCCAAACGGTATCACCCGGACACGAAGCATATCTCGACCCTTGTGGGAATCAGGCCAAACGCGCGGAAGGGCAGTATATAGCTTCTCGCCGTCAGGTGCAAAACGATTTATGTGCGGAAGCCGGTTTCAAACTCCCTGGGTATGCCTGGCGAGCGCGGCACTTTCCTCAAACCTCGCTTCGAGAGGTCGCAAATTCATCGAGGAAGAGGCAATTTGGACGAGCGTCAACCTTCAACGCCCGCCATTCCCGTTTCCCGATCAAAAAGCTAATTGAAAAAGGAAGGAGGAAGTGGATAATTCGGAGAGCCCCGGACCACCCACTTCCCCAGGTAGTCAATAGAATAGAGTTACTAGATTAGACGTGCCTACCGCTTTGAAGGTTGCACATTTTTTTTCGTCTTGAGGCTGCTCAAATAATTTTTTTTCGTCGGCTTAGTGGAGAATTCTTGAGCGGGATGAGTTATTCTCAGTTGATGATAAGCCCAATTCCACACTGGGAAGCTTGTGCGTGGTTTGGCAGGCAATCTCCCACAGGCAGGTATATCACATTATGAGCTACATCATTACGCCCTTTGAGGTAAGTTCACTGGCGCTGGCGGAGCCCGCCAAGGTGCGGTTCGTTCACTTATACCCGGCCATCGCCACGCGGCACAGCGACACCATCGATTGCGTGTTTCGAGTCAACGGCCAGACCGCCACCGTGTCAATCTCCTGTCCAGCGCTCACCAAATTGCGTGAGAAAGAAAAAAAGTATCTTAGCGATCAGCAGCTTGCCGAAATCGCCGCCCTTCAACTGCGCCGCACCCTTGAGCACGGTTACGATGCGACGCAGGCCGAGATCTACATCAACGACGCCCAGCTTCGCGCGCTGGGGAAAGAATTGAATTATCTCTAGCGGCCCCCCTTACCTCCCTTGTGCGTTTCGCTTCCGGAATGTGAGGATTTCGACGCACTGGGGTGGTTGGATGAAGAACCATGTGATGAATTGGAATGGCCTTGCTCGGAGCCCCGCGCCGTCGAACGATTCCCGGAGTTATGCGCCTGGGGTGAGTTTGAGCGAGCCGTCATGGCCGAATGAGAGGCCGCGCGGTTTTCCGGATGGGCGGAAGATGGGCTGGCACTGTGGAAATTCCCAGGTCTGCTGCTGGCCATTGCTCCCGGCCGGCCATGGTTTGCGGATGCGTATTGCGTGCGGTCATTGTGCGCGGCCATTTCGTGGTTCCGCTGCACGGACGTGGCTTCAATGTGACGGTCGTGCTCGGCGGCAAGCTCACCCGCTGTAGGACGAGCCACGATGCCGCCACGGCCGCCGTTGTAACTCACCCGGCTGGCCACGCGATTCATGGGCACGGCATGGTAGTAGACGTTGCCGAAGTGCCCCGGTCCAAGGTGAACGACAGCGCGGTTATAGAAGAAGGCGCCGCCTCGCCACTCGCCACCCACAAATCCGACGCCGGGATACCCGAAGCCATAATTAATTCCACCGTAAAAGCCTACATGCGGACCCCAATAGCCGGCGTGAAAGACAAAGGCGGCTCCGCTCCAGCCCCAGTAGCCGGGCGTCCACAATAAACCCGCCGCCGGAGGCATCACCCACGCGCCGGGAACCCAAAAGTAGCCGCGAGCGGGGTCATAGTTCCAATACCCAGGTGTCCAGAGATACCCCGGAGCTGGGCAGACGGGCTGCGTATACACCGGAATCGCCGGCGGCGCTATGCCCACGGAAATTCCGACGGCGATCGAGGCGGCCCGGGACGGCGCGGGCAAACCCAAGAGTGCTGTAGCCACCATCCCGAGCAACAATGCCCCAGGGATCAATCTTCCTGTCAAATGCCATTCTCTCTTTGAGCCAGATGACATGAAATTATTTTTTTTCATGACTTTTCCTCTTATTATAATTCGAATTGAACTAACTCCTCAGTAGGATGTATCCTTTCTCGGAACCGTCATCGTTTCTGCAGCCCAGACGGATTCCTGTGTCGCTAGCCACCTTTTAACCTATAACCCAGTGGCCCCACTGAAGGGCCCAAATCCACCTAACTACTCCGCAATTGCCTGGCCGAATTCTCCTTCTCCCGAGCATCTATGTGAAAACACGCGACATAAAGATAAGTTGCGGTTCTTGACCCGCCTTGGGATTGGGCCCATAAAACGTAAATCTTACATTCCGAAAGTGATAGTGCCCTGGGTTTCTTGGTCCTTCGGGAGCGGGCTAAGGAGGACTGTTTTTACTTCTGAGGCGGCACCTCAAATTCTAAGACTTGCGGGCTCTTGCGTGCCAATTCCAAGCGCTGCGGATAACGGTTTCAAGGTCGGAGCACTGGGGTTTCCAATTTAGAGTACTTACGGCCATGCTCGCGTCTGCCACGAGAACCGGAGGATCGCCGGAGCGGCGGGGGCCCTCGCGGAAGGGCACACCTCGAGCAGATATTTTAGCCGCCACGTTGATGACCTCGCGCACGGAATAACCCTGGCCGGTTCCGAGGTTCAGGGCCCGGCTTTCACCGCCCTGCAGCAGGTAATCGAGCGCGCGCACGTGAGCGTCCGCCAGATCCGCGACGTGAATGTAGTCGCGAATCGCCGTGCCGTCCGGAGTTGGGTAATCGGTGCCGAAGATCTCGACAGGGGGCCGTTTCCCGAGCGCGGCCTGAACGACCAGCGGGATCAAATGTGTCTCCGGGTCGTGGCTTTCTCCCAGCTCGCCGTCCGAGTCCGCTCCGGCCGCATTGAAATATCGCAATGCAACCCATTTGATGTCGTAGGCGTTGCCGTACCATTGCAGGGCGCGCTCCATCGCCAGCTTGGTTTCGCCGTAGGGATTCACCGGTTCTTTGGAATGAGTCTCCGGAATCGGAACCTGCTTCGGGTCGCCATAAACCGCTGCCGAGGAGGAGAAAACGATGCGCTTCACGCCCGCCGCCTGCATGGCGTCCAGCAGGTTCAGGGTGTTGACGATGTTGTTCCAATAATATTTTCGCGGATTGCGCACCGACTCACCCACCAGCAGGCTTGCGGCAAAGTGCAGCACCGCTTCCACACGCTCCTTTTCCAGGAATTGCGGGAGCATTTGCGCGGCCGCCAAGTCCCATTCCAGAAGCTTGCCCCACTTCACCGCCCAGCGATGCCCGGAACTGAAATTGTCCAACACCAAGGGTTCGTGCCCTGCCGCCGCCAACGCCTTGGCCGTGTGGCTTCCAATATATCCTGCGCCGCCTGTTACCAGAACCTTCATGCAGAGATCTCCTCTTCGAGGTTGAAGCTCGACCTCGAAAACTAACAATTTCAGTGGAAAGTCTACAGTATAATCAGGTCGTGAGCGAGTGTTACAATCCGAGGAAATTTCTACCAGCCACGAAGCCATTTTACTTTT
>JASHTZ010000011.1 GCA_030040295.1 Terriglobia bacterium
GAGCACCATGAGTCGAACCACCCCGCCCAAACGGCGAAAGGCCTTCTCATGCAGTTCTGCCCAGGTGCGCGAGCTGGATTGGAAGACGAGCAGCCGAACCGACTTGCGGCTGTAACCCAGAGTCATCACGAACAGGCGGGTACGCCGGTACTTGCCACTCTGGGAATCACGGACCATGGGGCCGGTGCCGTAATCGACTTGGGCTTCTTCGCCGGGAGCGGTGATGATCACCGGGTGGGCTTCCGGTGTGCGCGTTCCCCGCAGCCGGCCGACGAAGCGTTTGACGCTGGTATAGGCGCCGGCAAACCCGTTCTGCGAAACCAGGTCTTGCCAGATGGCCATGGCGTTGCGACCGCGGGCGAGGGCAACCTCGATGATTTCGCGGTACGGTTCGCAGGCACTGGCCGAGGGACTTCGCTTCGGCGGCAGGCCCGAAACCGGCGCCGGTTCCGTGGCCGGGTCGGTGGTCACCTCGTTGGCCGGTTTGGGCGGGTCAGGTTCGGGAGTTGGTGCGGAAGCGGGCTCTGGCGGAAGCAGCCCATTCGATGCCGGAAATGCCTCGTTTCCCGCGCCAAAGTCGGTGGTCACCTCATTGGCCGGTTTTGAAACGGGGCGGTCGGAAGGCGAGGCGTTGGCTGGTTTTGGCCAGTCGGGATCGGCTCCCCTCACCGTGTCGGTGGCGGGGGCCTCACCCGCCTCATGGATCGAGTTCACCGATGGGAGGGCTGGCTTTCGTCCCCAACCACCGGCCGGGCGAATGGGGATCCCCGCTGTTTTCAGATAGCTGCTCGCGGTCTCGCGGCGTACACCGGTGGCTTGCTCGATGCGCCGCAACGACCAGCCGAGCCGCCCTAATGCTAAAACTTGTTGTTTCTTGTCGTCACTCAAGACATTGGCCATAGCTACGAGGCTAACGCCTCGTGCTTGATCTCAATGTCCCGGAGGGTGTCTCCGTTGGCCGGTTTTCAGGTGACCATCATTGGCCGGTTTTGGGTGACCACTGAGGCTTACCCCTGCTTCCATCGCTGGCGTGCATCGGATGGTCTGATGGATGCGTCCGAAATTGTAGTACATGAAGTAGACCGCGACTGCTGCCAGATGGTTCTTTACCTTTTTGCTGAAGGCGTTCGTCAGCCGCGTGAATCGGCGAATCTGCATCCTCATTGAGAGATTCTGCCGCTCTACAAACGAAGTGGAGATATGCGCCGGGTCAGGATTGCCCATCGCCCGTTTGCGCTCACACCCGATGCACTCAGCGGGAGAGTACCGGACTTCCTCTTGCGACGCGCCGTAAATCTTCACGAGCTGTGCGAAATCAACTTCTGAGCCGAACGCGCTCTCTACCGCTCCAAGGTAAACCTTAAGGCCGTCCGTCGTGGTCTGGACACGCTCTGCCAGTCGGCTCTTGAGGTCATCAATGAATGCGTTCGCTGTTCTGGCATCCCGCTCGCCTACCATGAATGAGGGGATTAGCTTTGTGTCCGCGTCAATTGCGGTCCAAGTCCACACGTCGCCTACACCAAACTGACCCTGCATTCCTTCGGGGACGTTTTTCTGCTTCGCATAAACGAAGCTCCACGTCTCGTCGCATTGAATGCGTTTGCATTTGAGATTACGGAGCGTCCGGTCCTGATAGTCGATGCAGGCGTCGCCGAGTTCGACTAGAAGCTTCGTGACTGTGTTCTTGGCAATTCCAGTGAGCCGGACCGTTGAACGGATGGAATTTCCTTCGCAGATTAGAGCCACAACTTGCGAGCGTTGCTCATTGGTCAGTGTTTTCATACTGACCATTATGCATGAGCGTTTATGCTACGTCAAGAGAAATCTGTGCGAATAGGGGGTAATTCCTCAGCAGCATCTTGGCGCTTCAGGGGAGAGCACATGCGATGGTCGTTTAGGTCATAACCCTTCTGCCCAATCCCGTTTTTTCTAAGCGCTTTGATCGCAGATAGAGCTTCCGCTACTACGTGAGAATCGACTCGCGGGTTCGATGAAATTAGAGTCTTAAGATTGTGATGACGTTTGGTTTTCATATTCAAGCCTCCAACTCGAATCCTTGAAAGGACTGTCGTGTGTGCAAGGCTACGTTATATCTTCTCCTTAGCATGTAATCTCCCAGAAGGCGATCATATGCTTTGATGGCCGTATCGACCTTCGGAGATGCACAGAGGTCATCGATCTTGAGGTTCAGTTTGTGTCTAAGAACATCCATCGTTATGCCGCGTGAGTGCGTATGCCAGATTTTGGGCATGTTGAGCGTTGCCGCGATTTCCTCAGCCCTCTTTTCCTTCATTCGCTTCGTAACCTTGGCTTTCCTGGTGTCGGTGATGAGCCAGTTTTTGAATTTATATTTGACGAGCCATTCTTTGAGTAGCGCTATCGATAGATCGCGCTCGTGCTCGTATCGAAACAACTCAGCCGGATCGAACTTTTCGACCAAGAAAGCAAGCTCGGCGCTGCTCAGCTTGCCGCGCCTCGACCTTTTGATAAGGTCTGAAAACTTCTCTAAATATCCAAGCGCTGGAACCCATCTGCCTCGAACACCAGCACGCTGAACCTGGGGGTCAATCGGGCCTAAGACGGAATAATAATCCATCCATATCACGTCACCAGACATTACAAGAATCGTGCCTGCGGACATTGCGGAATTCGTAACAACAAACTCAACGAATTCATAGTGGTGGCGGAATACTCGTGCTATTCTTTCCGCAACTTCAATAAACCCGCCATCCGTTTCAAGAAGTACCGCAATCCGTTTTCGCTTCGGATTAAGTGACTCAACGGCGTCGCGTATCAGGTCATCGATGGAGTAGGTTATTGGACCACGGTACGAGACCACATCAGCGTCGAGTGCCTTTTCGACCTTATCAACCCGATCTCTAAGAAGCCCCTCGATTACTTCATTTGACGTGCTTGGGGGAGACGATGGCATATTTGCAGGTTCACTTCACTCGTTTAGAATCACCCCATCGCGCTTGCGCAGCCCTTTTGGCTATGATTTTCCGTTTGTAGGGAGACAATGCGGCAGCCCTTGCTAACCCTCCCCTTTGTCCACCCATGCGGCCTAGTGCTACTGCGTGCGGGTTCTTGCCAGCATCGGGTTTTTCTAGTGCTGTCCCGTCAAGGTGTTCGCCAATAGCCTGCTCCACCACCGACCGGGCCACGGTCACGAAATCATGGTCCTTGCTTGAGCGTCTATGCATGGTATAATCGTACCATACCCAGGGGTCAGGTGTTGTTAAATCTTAGAAAGGAGGTGCAGACCAAATGGCCTTTTCAGACGAAACCAAGCAGACCGCGTTGCGGTCTGCGGGCTATCAGTGCGAATGCACTAGGAAATGCTCGCATCACCCAGGTCGGCGCTGTAACGCCGATTTAACACGGACTGCTTGGCACGCACACCATAGGACTGCGGTCGCCGCTGGCGGCAGCGATGCGCTGTCTAATTGTGAAGCTCTCTGCGTTCGCTGTCACCAGAACACGCGGACCTTCGGGCGCTAACCGGTAGCACTTCCTTCAAGGCGGAGAGAACGGCTTCGCAGGACTCCGCCTTGAAGCTTATTTTCCCAATGGGTCTGCTGCCATTTAGAGATTCTATCGAAATCACACAGGCATCCACACCGCGAATGGACGGTTGGATAACTTCAAAAAGAAACCTCGCCGTTGGTTCCCAGCCGTCAAGCCAAAAATAAACGTATGCTTCACCTGGATTCCCTTGGCAGCTATCAACAGTCTGGAGATTGGGAACACTGTTTAGCACTTGGACTATTTCGGCGACACGCTCATCGATACGTGCATTTACCTTGACCCAAGTTTGCCTATGCATCGCCACAGGAAAGGCTCGCCCTATTTGCTATTCGGTTCAATCGGGTAATTCCTTGACAAGTCGGGATTCTACTCTACACAAACGGAAAATTGCTACAAAATTTCAAAAGTTAGCGTCCAGTACCAAAGTACCAAATGATTCAACCCCGAAAATCTCCCAACGTACGCCGACCTCTCTCTATTGATTTTCATACTGACCCACTGCCGGAAGATGTGAGCAGTTGACATTTCATTCCACCTCGCCAGGACCCAGTCTATTCTATTGTTGCATTATTTTCCCACATAGTCAATTACCTATATGGTAAATCTGACCTATTAGTAGTCGCCACAACTGAATCGTCAACCTAATTCCTTCAACCCATCCTCAATCAACTCCTTGAGCCGCAACTCACGTGGCCACTTGTCGAGACTGGTTAGGTCCCATCTCGCCTTCTTCCCGATCAGGAATTTCACAACATCATTCGTAATGGTGGAGGGATCCGGCTCGGGTCCGTAAGCCTTTGTTGCCAACTCTTGGCCCAGGAAAGCAGTTGCCATTCTCCGGTGAATTTCACCGGGCGCGGCTGAGGGAAAAATGTCATTAAGGCCCGCCTTCAGAAC
>JASHTZ010000012.1 GCA_030040295.1 Terriglobia bacterium
CGTGATGCGCGGGTAGAAAAAGCATGCGTCCCCCAGATATTTCTCGCCGTGTTCGCGAACGATGCCGCACAGCCCACCCTCAAATTTCATGCACAAACCCGTGGCCGCATCGCGCTTCATCACCGTGGCGCCGGCTTCAACCGTCAATGCCTCCTCAAGCCCGCAGGACGAGTATCGCTCGCGGGTAGCAGCATCCACCTGCATGCTCCACCCCCGGCAACATGTATCCTCGCAATCCACCCCAATGCACTTGAAGCGCGCAAGATATGCTGGTTGAGAAACTGTGCGGCTCATCGTCGATATGGATATCGACGGAAAGCCGAGTCATCTTGATGGGATTGGCAGGTACATTAAAGATGTTTCGACTGGTGCAGACGGCAGTCATACTCCAGCGAAACCAGGGGCTTTGTGGTGCCTGGCCCTCAAAGGGGCCTGACGACCGTCGGGAAGAAACCCTATCACCCCTTCTCCCCTCTTCCCTCTCCCCTAGGGAGAGGGAAGAGGGGAGAAGGGGTGATGGGTGAGGGGTCTTTTCGCAGCTGGGGCAAACATTGGAGTGGATGTTTGCGACCTAAAACCGTCGGCCAGCGCAGACACCAAAATGTAGGTGTCTGCGCCAGCCCGTGAGAAGGCCCTTTAATGCTCGACCATTTCTCCCGCGCAGCGGAAGCCCAGATTGGTGTTCAAATAGGCCGGGAAAACTCCTTGCCGGGCCGAGACGCGGACGACCCAGGGAAAATCGTTCCACGAGCCGCCGCGTATCACGCGCAGTTGCGCATTTGGCGGTCCGGGGGGATTCTGCGGCGGGCTGTTTTGGTAATACCCGGGGTCATACCAGTCATTCACCCATTCCCAGACATTTCCCAAGACATCGTACAGACCGAAAGCGTTGGGCCGTTTCGTGCCGACAGGGTGCGTATTATTGCCATTGCCGTTCAAGGCGGACAGGAAACTAAGATGGTCGTCCCCCGCCAGCTTGCCGCTGTCCAGATGTTGACTGCCGCTGTTGTCGGCGAACCAGGCAATCGCATCCAGGTCGCCATAAGTGGCCGCCGTGGTTCCCGCTCTGGCTGCGTACTCCCATTCGGCTTCCGTCGGCAGCCTGCCGCCCGCCCAGCCGCAATAAGCCTGGGCGTCATACCACGTCACATCCACCATGGGCATGGCGGTGTCACCCCATCCCGGGTTGAGTTGCTTGCCGCTGGAACTTGGCTCCAGGGGCATCTGTTTTCCGGTGGCCGTCACGTAATGTTTGTAGGCGGCCACCGTCACTTCCGTTTGCCCCAGCCAGAAACCTTTGGTGATGGTCACGGCGTGGGCAGGCCTTTCCCCGGCGTCACACCCGCTGTCGTCCGGAGAACAACCCATACTGAACTTTCCAGGTGGAATCCAAACGTACTTCAGCCCGTCTTTCGGGTTCTCTTTCACCGCCCCGGCCTCGGACTGCGCCTGCTGCCCGGCGAGCGTCCCCGCCGGCGCGTGAACGGCGCCAACCTTGGTTTCTTGTGACCGGGCGACGGAAGGTAGCGCCAACACGCCCAGCACCATTACCGTAATTAAGCCGTATGGAACATAAAAACTTACATTTAGAAATTGTCTGAGCATCACACTCCTCGATTTCTGTAGCATATTACTCCCGAATGGCCAGTAATGTTATCGAGGGAACGCGGGATTATCTTGATGGGTGGCGGAACTGGATTAACTGGATTGGTCTGTGAAGCCCCTTCGCCGCCGGCTGGCGCACCACCCTAAGCCTTTGACTCCCAGGCCCAAGCCGATGATAATCTTGCCTCCTGGAACACCAAATCCTCCGCCAAGGAAACTCTATGCGCCCTGAATCCACCCGAAACCTTTTTCGCTCAACACCGACCGCGCTCTTGCTCGGCCTCGCGATCAGCTTCCCTACCCACGCGCAAGTGGCGTCTTCCCCAAAAACCTTAACCGACGCGGATTACGCCCACGCCGAGAAATTCATGGGCTACAACGTGAACCCACTGGTGGATCACGCCATTCAACCGGCATGGACGGGCAGCGATCTCGTGTGGTATCGCGATTCAGACGCGGCGGGCTCGCGCTTCATCGTATTCGACCCCGTGAAACTCACGAAGGAACCCGCATTCGATCACCGCAAGCTGGCTGCGGCGCTCTCCGAGGCGGCGGGCCACACCTACGAGGCAAATAAATTGCCCTTCCGCGAAATCGAGCTTTCCGCCGATGGCCAATCGGTTTCTTTCCGCATCGGGCGGCGCCGCTTCGAATGCGATCGCGCAGGGAACAAATGCGCGGCAACGGAATTCGCTGAGGGACCGCCCACGGGCTTCGGCCGGCGAGGCGGCAACGAAGTCGCATCGCCGGACAAAAAACTCGTGGCCTTCATTCGCGATTACAACCTCTGGGTGCGTGAAGTCGCGACGCGCAAGGAGACGCAGCTCTCGACCGACGGCATCAAGGACTTTTCCTACGCGCTGGACAACGCCGGGTGGACGAAGAGCGACCGGCCGATTCTGATGTGGTCGCCCGATTCGAAGAAAATCGCCACCTTTCAGGACGACCAGCGCAACGTGGGCAACATGTACCTGGTGGAAACGCGAGTGGGCCATCCCGTGCTGCAACAGTGGAAGTATCCCCTGCCCGGCGACGAGTCCGTGGCGATGCTCCAGCGCGTGATTCTGGACGTTGAAACTCAAAAAGTCGTGCGCCTGCAACTGCCGCCGGAGCCGCACCGTTCCACGCTCTGCGATGACGTCGCCTGCGGAAGCAGCTCTGACCCCGCAGAGGGCAACTGGACCGACGTTCAGTGGAGTCCGGATTCCACGCGGTTAATCTTTGTTTCCACTTCGCGCGACCACAAGCAGGAGACTCTCCGCATTGCCGATGCCGCAACCGGTGCCGTACACGATGTGATGGAGGAAAAAGTCGCGACGCAATACGAGTCCGGCCAGGGCAGCGCCAATTGGCGCGCTTTGCCCGATTCCAACGAATTCATCTGGTACTCGGAGCGCTCAAAGTGGGGCCACCTTTATCTTTACGACCTTTCGACGGGCCAACTGAAGAACCCCATCACTTCCGGTGACTGGGTGGTCACTCGCCTGCTGCGGGTGGATGAGAAAGCGCGCATGGTCTATTTCCTCGCCGATGGCCGCGAGCCCGGGAACAATCCTTACTTCACCCATTTCTATCGCGTCGGTTTCGATGGCCAGGGCTTGACGCTGCTGACGCCCGAAAAAGCCAATCACCAGGTAACCCTATCCCACTCGGGCGATTACTTTGTTGACACTTTTTCGCAGCCAGACGCGCCGCCCGTCACGGTGGTGCGGCAATCGGACGGCAAGCTGCTGGCGACCCTGGAAAAAGCCGACCTGACCAGGCTCAAAGCCGCTGGATGGAAGCCCGTGCAACCCATTACCGTGAAAGCGCGCGACGGCGTGACCGATCTTTACGGCCTGATGTTTGTGCCCACAAACCTCAACCCGAAGAAGAAGTACCCTATTATCAATCACATCTATCCGGGGCCGCAGGCAGGTAGCGTAGGAAGCTGGTCGTTCGCGGCGGCGCGCGGCGATGCTCAGGCGCTGGC
>JASHTZ010000084.1 GCA_030040295.1 Terriglobia bacterium
TGTGGCGGACTTTCACAGCGCCGGACTCTAAGCCGGGAGGGATGGCAATGCAGATGGGTGAGGGAAAACCCTAATACCACGGATTGAGGACGTTTCGAACCCTCGGCCTCAGAAATCCGCTTCAATATTGACGCTTCCTAATTCATAATTCCCGTGTCGGCAGACGATCGATGTCGGGCCGCTGGCCTCCTCATGAAGAAAAAAGCTTCCGCAAACAAGCGCTCCAAGCAATTCGTGCTCATTACCGGGATGAGCGGCTCAGGGAAGGCTTCCGTCCTGAAGGCCTTTGAGGACCTCGGCTACCACTGCGTCGATAATCTTCCTTTCGACCTGATCCTGAAATTCGCGGAGATGTGCCAGCAGCCGGGCAGCCGCATTGATCGTGCTGCGGTAGTTGTGGATATTCGCGGGGGTGAGGCGCTGAGCCAGCTTCCCACGCACTATCACGCGCTGGCGCGCAATAAGATTCTGCGGCCCTCTCTGGTGTTCTTGGAAGCTTCGGATAAAGCGCTGATTCGCCGCTTTGAGGAGACTCGCCGCCCGCATCCCCTGGGCCGCGACCTGCCCGTGCGCGAGGGCATCCGCCTGGAGCGCATGCTCCTGAAGCCCATGCGCCAGCTCGCCAGCGTGGTGATCGATACGACGCGCCTGAACGTCCACGAGCTGCGCGATTTGATTCAGACCCGCTTTGGCAGCTTGGAAGCGCGACGCTCCATGCTGATCTCTTCGATTTCGTTCGGCTACCGCTTCGGCGTTCCGGCCGATGCGGACCTGGTCTTCGACGTGCGCTTCCTGCCCAATCCCAATTTCGTTCCCCGGTTGAAGAACAGAACAGGGCGTGATGAGAGTGTGAAGCGCTTCATGGAGTCTCACCCTCAAACGCACGAATTCATGAGCCGCCTTATGGACCTTCTGCTCTACCTTTTGCCCCAGTTCGTCCGGGAGGGAAAGAGTTACCTTACCATTGCCGTGGGCTGCACGGGTGGGCGGCATCGATCCGTCTACATGGCCGAAGAGGTAGCAAACGCCCTCGTTAACGAAGGCTATAAGACCAAGGCGTCGCACCGGGATATTGGGAGGGCCTGATGGGACTTCGGAGGATTTGGTGAACAACGTCCTGGCAGTTGACATCGGCGGCACGCACTTTCGCACCGGCTTGTTCGACGAGCAGGGCCGCCGCCTTCTGGTTCTGGAGGGGGACACTGACCGGCAGGCGGGCCGCGAATGGATGCTCGAACAGCTCGGCAATCGCTGCCGGGATTTGATGGCCCAGACCGATGCCCCCGTGAAGGCTTGCGGCCTCAGTTTCGGAGGGCCGGTGGATTACCTGCGGCAGAGCGTTACCTCGGTCCATTCTGCAGGCTGGAAGGGATTTGAATTGGGTAAATGGATGGAGCAATCCCTGGGCATCCCCTGCGCTCTTGACAATGACGCCAATGCGGGCGCATTGGGCGAATACCGATTCGGGGCGGGACGCGGTGCGAAGTCCATGGTCTACATCACTATCAGCACGGGCATCGGCAGCGGGTTGGTTTACGAAGGCAAGCTGATTCGCGGCAAGGATTGCGTGGCGGGGGAAATCGGGCACATCCCGGTGTCGGACTCCGGCGCTCGCTGCTCCTGCGGCGGCCGCGGGTGCCTGGAATCATTCAGCTCCGGCGGCGCCATAGAGATGCGCGCGCGTGAATGGGCGCAACGCCGGCCAGAGCACGTTGAGCGACTGACGGAGCTCAGCGGCGGCGGAGAAATTACCGCCAAGGGGTTAATGCTCGCGGCGGCGGAAGGCGACATGGTGGCAACCCACATTCTTCGCGAGACAACTCGCTGGCTTGCCCGCGGCCTGCTCATGGTTATTCGCATCCTGAATCCTGATATCATCGTTCTTGGCGGCGGAGTCGCGCAGTCCGGTGCACTGCTTCTTGATACTGTCAATGGCTTTCTTGAAGAGCTTTCCTCACCGACCATTCACTACTCCACGGAAATCGCAACGGCGGCACTGGGAAACTACTCTCCTCTTTACGGTGCTGCGGCCATGGCTATGGATAAACCGATAAAACCCCACGCATAGGCTAAGGGAGGCAAATTCGGAGGGAAGGGTTTTTTCTCGATCTAAAAGAAATTAAATGGGTTATAGAAAATTGGGCGTTGGCATTCGCAGCCACTTACTGCTATTTCCTTGACGAAAGCCCAGTCCTGTAGCTAACATACCTATTTTGTGGGGATTAGGGGAATCGCCGGGGGCGGCACATCGGATGAGTCAAGTTCAGCGCTTGCTAGGATTCGTGCGGCCATACAGCTTCCGCTTGGTCATTGCGGTTTGCCTGATGGTTGTCGTTGGCGCCTCCGCGGGCGTCACCGCCCTCCTTATCAAACCCATCATCGACGTCCTTCTCGACCCCAAAAACCAGACCGCCAAAATTGCTCTGATTCAAGCCAAGCCCTACTTCCCCTACACGATATATCTCCAGGACATCCTCCCGCACTGGATACACAACATCTGGGCGGTGGTGGCTTTCGTCATTGTCGGCGTGGCCATCATCAAGGGCATTTCGGAATTTCTGGCTACCTACTTCATCAATTACACCGGGCACTCGGTGGTTCGCGACCTGCGCAATCTTCTCTACTCGAAGCTGATTGAGCAATCCATCTCATTCTTTCACAGGCACCCCACGGGCCGACTGATGTCCACGATTACCAGCGACACGGAGCGCATTCAGTATGCGGTTTCGCAGACCGCGGCGGACACGCTGAAGCAAACCTTCACGCTGGT
>JASHTZ010000085.1 GCA_030040295.1 Terriglobia bacterium
CGCGCGGGACGGACGGCAAGGTGGTGCAGACGCTGGCCGAAGTTCCCGGAGTGCCGCCCATTGGCCGCACGGTTCGCATTGAAGCGGAAGACGAAGTGGAGATTTTGAATGACGAGCTGATGCTCGTCGCCCCTGACCGCGTCTACGAGGAAGTGTTGGCCCTGGTGGCGAGGATGACGAGCTGACAATGATGACAATCTTTGTGGATTGATGATCGAATGTAAAATTGACATCAACACTGAAGCTATGACATCATAATTAATATGAGAACAACACTTTCACTGGATGATGATATATATCCCGTTGTGAAGACCTACGCCCGAAGCCGTGAGGTCAGCGTGGGGACAGCTGTCTCTGAATTGGTTCGGCGAGGATTGAGTGCGCCACTGCGAACGCGCGTTGTGAATGGCTTTCACGTAGTGGATCTGCCGCCTGGCTCGCCGGTTGTTACCCGCCAGCATGTACGCAAGCTGATGGAAGAGCTGGAATGAGCGGCGGACTCCTGCTGGACGTGAATGTTCTGATTGCGATGGCTTGGCCCGCCCACCGGGATCACGGAAAGGTGCAGGGATGGATTGCCCAGCATGAGCGAGAAGGTTGGGTGACCTGCCCGTTGACGGAATGCGCCTTTGTGCGGATTCTCTCGAACCCGGCCTTTTCACCGGGCGCTTTGACTCCGGCCGACGCACTAACGCTGCTGCAAGCGAATACTTCCCATCCCAGCCATAGGTTCTGGGAAGAGGACGTCAGCTTCGTTCAGGCTGTTGAACGCCTCGGCGGGCGGCTGACAGGACATCGCCAGGTGTCGGATGCTTATCTGCTGGGCCTGGTAATTCACAAGAAAGGCAGGCTGGTAACAATGGATCGGGCGCTGACGGCGTTGCTGCCCGAGAAAAGCCCTGAAAGGCAGCGAATTGTTGTGCTGTGATGGTGATAGAGAAAGGGCCTTTCATTTCGTTGAGGGTCAAATACGGCCGGGAATTCCCTTGGGAATCCCGCACAATACTCATGGAGGTTCTGCAATCGATCAGCAAGCATCGTCAAAGGGTAAACCCGAGATCCGCATCTTCGATGACCTGGAGCAGTTGAGCTGGGCGGCGGCGACTCGCTTCGAGGAGCGCGCGCGCGTGAAGGCCATTGATAAGAAGCCGTTTTGCGCGGCCCTTTCGGGCGGCTCAACTCCCAAGCCTCTCTACGAGCTTCTGGGCAGCTCGATTTTTGGCGGCAGGGTGCGGTGGACGAATGTTCAATTGTTTCAAGTCGACGAACGCTGCGTGCCGCCCGACGATGCGCAGAGCAATTACCGCATGATTCGGCAGGCGTTAATTGAGCCCTCGCCGTTTCCTGAGGAGAATTTTCACCGCATGAAGGCGGAAATTCCGGACCGCGAGCACGCCGCGCGTGAGTACGCGGAGGAGTTGGCGTCGGTTTTGAAGCCGCCGCCGGGCCAATGGCCGCAGTTCGACCTGGTCTTTCTCGGCATGGGTCCAGATGGACACACGGCGTCGCTTTTTCCCGGTAGCGAGGGGTTGAAGGAGCACACGGCGTGGGTGGTTCCCAACTTCGCGCCCGCGCTCAATTCGCACCGCCTGACTTTGACCTTTCCGGTGCTCAATGCCGCGGCACAAGTCATCTTCCTGATCGCCGGGGCGGACAAGGCGGATACTCTGCATCAGGTTTTGAATGGCCCGGCAGGACGCTTCCCCGCGCAGCTCATTCAACCCGCCCACGGGCGCTTGAGCTGGTTCATTGACAAGAGCGCGGCAGGGAAGATCAGCGGTTAGTGGCTGGCGGTTGGAAGATGGAAACTAGAAACTGGAAACTTGAAACGGAAAACCGGGCACGGCGTGTTCCTCACAGTATCCGGTTTCTAGTTTCCAGTTTCTGATTTCGCTCTTCTCGATGATAAAGATTGCTCCGTCGATTCTTTCCGCAGATTTCGCGCGCCTTGGCGAGCAAGTGCAGTTGGTCGAGGCGGCAGGAGTGGATCGCATCCAGGTGGATGTGATGGATGGCCGATTTGTTCCCAATATCACCTTTGGGGCCATCGCCATTCGCGCCCTGCGCCCGCTGACGAAACTGGTTCTTGAGGCGCATCTGATGGTCACCCCCCCGGAGGACTTTATTGAGTCCTTCGCCGCCGCCGGTGCGGATACCATCATCGTCCACCAGGAGGCCACACCGCACCTGCATCGCGTACTGGAACATATCGCCAGCCTGGGAAAGAAGCCGGCCGTGGCGCTGAACCCCTCCACGCCGGCGTCCACGCTGTCGGAAGTGCTCGAAATGGTGAAAATGGTTCTGGTCATGACGGTGAATCCCGGTTTCGGCGGGCAGAAGTTCATTCACGCCACGCTGCTGAAAATCCGCCAGGTGAGGAACGCGCTTCAGGAACGTGGTCTGGAATGCGAGGTGGAAGTGGACGGCGGAATTAACGAGGAGACGATTCGTCTCGCGGCGAAAGCCGGCGCGGACGTGATGGTGGCAGGCTCCTCGGTTTATGACGCGCCGGAAGGCGCGGGCCCGGCCATCGCGCGATTGATTGCATGTGCGGAAAAGGAGTAATCTGTATTGGGCTCGTTGAGGGAGTAACTTCATAACCGTTTAAGGCATCCAAAAAGAGTCTCGAATGGCGGAAATTCCACAAGTTGCGTTGGCGCGGGATGAGTCGCACCTGATCGGCGAGGCGAAGGCGGGGAATTATGCCGCGTTCGAGGAGCTGGTGAACCGCTATGAGAAAAAGATCTACAGGCTGGGAATGAACATCACCGGAAATCGTGAGGACGCCGAGGACGTGCTGCAAGAGGCTTTCCTGAAGGCCTTTGAGCACTTGCCGGATTTTCGTGAGGACTCGCGCTTTTACACCTGGGTTGTGCGCATCGCTGTGAACGAAGCGCTCATGAAGCTGCGCAAACGGCGGAGCAGCCGGGAGGTTCCCATGGAAACTTCCGAGGATGAGAACGGTGAAGTGCTGGTGCGGGAATTCGCCGATTGGAAGCCCAATCCCGAGCAGCAATTCGCGCAGGTGGAGCTGGAGCGGATTCTTCAGAGCGCGGCGAATGCCTTGCCGCCGGGTTTCCGGACGGTTTTTTATCTGCGCGACGTGGAAGGTTTGAGCACCGAGGAAACGGCCGAGGTCTTGGACCTGACGGTGGGTGCGGTCAAGGCCCGGCTCTTCCGCGCACGCCTGCGTTTGCGCGAAGAGCTGAGCAAAATCTTCAAGCGAGGATCAATTCAGTGAAATGCAATCAGGCCATTAAAGAGCTCAGCGGGTATTTGGACGGTGAACTGGACCCGGAATTGAAGCAAACCCTTGAGGCTCACTTGACCTACTGCAACCACTGCCACGCAGTCTTCGACAGCACCAAGAAGACCATTGAGCTCTATTGTGACGGCAAACTCTTCTCCCTGCCTGATGACGTCCGCACGCGCCTCCATGAGGCGCTGAAGCGAAAGTTGCACGGGCGCAGGTAACTTCCCACCTTAGGCTTGACAGTTCCGTCCAACCACTCGTACAATTTTTGATTCGCCTCCCGCTGGCGAAGAATTCAAGGTAACGCATGGACAAAAAGAAAGTCGAATACTACAAGAAGCGGCTTCTGACCGAGCAGGCGGAGCTGCTGCGTTTGGCGACCAAGTCGGAGCAGGATGGTCGCGAGGCTGACGAAGAGGCCACGCAAGACATTGCCGACAAAGCGGCGAATTCGTATACCAAGGAGTTTCTGTTCCATCAGAGCGACGAGCATCGAAGGCTGCTGCAACTGGTGAACGAGGCTCTGGAGCGCACCAGGGAAGGCACCTACGGTCAATGCGTGGCGTGCGGCGAGGAAGTGCAGCAGAAACGGTTGGAGGCTGTTCCCTGGGCTCGACATTGCATCGAGTGCCAGGAAAAGCAGGATAAAGGGCTGCTCTAGTTCATCTCAGATCCCATTTCGCGAGGCCGTTTTCACCCAAACTTTGAACCTTCACTCTCGGGCGCGCCTGCTCCTTCGGGATTTCCTGGATGCCGCTCTGGCTGTCGCCTTTCCCACTGAATGCTGCCTGTGCAGAGCCGAGCTCGCGAGCCATGGCGGGCTGCGCATCTGCCGTGTTTGCTGGGCGACTTTGACACCATGGCACGGACCCGCGTGCATGCGGTGTGGCTTGCCCTTTACCTCCGCCCATGCCGTCGATTCCGTCGTTGCCGAATGTGCCGAGTGCCGGCGCGATGAGCCGGGGTTTGACGTCGCGCGCTGCTTCGGCCTTTACACGGGCAATCTCCGCAAGTCCATCCTGCGCCTGAAGTTTGCCGGCGACGAGCGCTTGGGCAGCCGTCTGGGCGAATTGCTGGCCATCGCGTGGAAGATGCTGCCCAGCGACGGAGAGTTTGGCTGCCCCCTCATTGTCGCTGTCCCTCTGCACCCCGCGCGCCGGCGCGAGCGCGGATACAATCAATCCCAACTGCTGGCCGCGGGCCTCGCGCACGCCCTGAAACGTACTGCCAATGAGCCGCCGCAAACGCTCCGCGAATGCCTGCGCCGGAAACGCGCAACCCCTCCGCAAACTGGCCTCAGCGTGGCGGCCCGGCGGGAGAACGTGCGAGGAGTCTTTGAAGTGGTGAACCCGGCGGCGGTTCGCGGCCGCCGAATCGTGGTGGTGGACGACGTCATGACCACCGGAGCCACTATTTCCGCGTGTGCCCGGGCATTGCGG
>JASHTZ010000086.1 GCA_030040295.1 Terriglobia bacterium
CGCGCATATCCTGAATCAGGCTGTTGCCGCCATTGATGCGGCCCAAAATCTGGTGGACGGCGGAGGGCTTTGCCGCGCTTGCTTCCGCCTGGGCATAAAGGTCCGCAATGTACTTGGCATAAATCGCCTTTTGCCCGAGATAGTCGAAGCGGCGCGCGGCGAATTCCGTGTAATCCAGCAGGTCGCCGTTACGGCGCGCCAGGTGCTCGTTGGTCAGCAGGTCCGCCTCCACGTCTTCGGCGGTCATGCGAATCTGGTGCGCCGCGGGCTCAAGGCTCAGATAGAAGCTCTGTCCCTCCGGGCTCATGGCATCGTGCCAGATCAGCGAGTCGTTGCCGTCGGAATGAATCGCCTGCCGCAGCATGTTGTGAATTTCTCCAAGGCTTTTCACTTCGCCCGCAAAGTGATGCTCATCGGCGCGATAGAACGTCCAATCCCAACTGTCGTTGAACTGGTCATCATCCACAGTTTTTTGCCAGCTTTGCGCGGCGCCGTAGGCGAGTCCGTACCAGGTGAAGTTGATCATGCCCTCGCCATCGTCCATCCACGTGGTGTTGAGCACGCCGGTGGCGCCGAGTGATTTCCCGTCGGTCACGAATTGCCGGATGTTGGCGAGCGCGGTGGGGTAATCGGGATAGATGCGGCTCCAGTTGCTGACGCCCGGCGCCACCCAGGTTTCAAGCCCCACATCGCGAAAGGGCTTGATGAGTTTCACAAAAGACGGGCGGTCACCGTAATCCCAAGCCACGGCGACCATATCGTGCGGCAAGTCTTGAAGATGCTCAGGGTGCTGAACGCCCATGTCGCCCCAGAACAGGATTTTCCGATGATAGGGCGCCAGCGTCTCATCAATTTTGCGCAGGTAATCGATGTAGACCTTGCCGTAGCCCTCGGAATCCACGTCCGCCTTAGTGCGCCCCTCGCCCAGCTCCTGCGTTTCGTCCGCGCCGATGTGGAAGAATGGTCCGGGGAAAACCGCCGCCAGGTCGTGGAACATGCTGCCGATGAACGTGAACGAGCCCGGCGCGGTAGGCGTGAGAACGTGGCCGTAGGGCACCTCCACCAAATCCTGGAAGCGCTCCTCCTGGAGAGCCAGATGCAGGTGGCCAAACGATTCCTGCTCCGGCACGATGGTCACATGAAATTGCGCCGCATACGTCACCAGTTCCTTCGCCTCATCCGGCGTGATGGCCGCGCCTGGAAACGCCACGTTCGGCAGGCTGGGATAGGCATAGGTGTTCTCCATGTAAGGCGAGACCACGTTTATCTTGTATTCGGCCAGCAGCGCAATTTCGCGCTTGAAAGACGCCAGTGTGGGAATCGGCCCGCGGCTGATGTCCAGGCTCACGCCGCGCCAGCGGATGGCGGGCCAGTCCACAATCCGCACTTCCGGCGACTCGGCTCCACCGTCCGACGTGGGATGGAGCAATTGCCGCAGCGTTTGCACTCCATAGAAAATTCCTGCCGACGTCTTGGCGACCACGGAGGCCTCATGCGGCGTGACCCACAAGGCATAGCCTTCTTCGTCCGCCGCCTCGGGAAGTTGCAGTCCAGATTTCTCGAGAATCTGCTTCCCCTCCTTACCGTCCGCTCGCGCCAGAACGATGCGCGATGAGCCCTTGTGTTCGCCCGCTTCCACTCCGTCCAAGGTCTTTAGATCCTCCGCGAGCAGTGAAGCGGCAAAGCGGTCTTCCCCATTCCTATCCGCCACATCAATGCTGACGCTCCGTCCGGTTTTGAACACGCCCGAGCCGAGCTCGATTTGATTCGGATAGGGCGTGAGAAGCGGGCCGGCTGGAGCTGCTATCTCACTGGATAACATTAAGGCGCAAAATAATCCGAAGAGTCTATTCACCATTATGAAACGTTCCTCCTATCTGCATTTTGCACGGAATGAGAACTGGGCCGCCTAATCCTCGGCCGCATGGAGCGCTCCTACCGCGCCATCCAGCCGCCATCCACGGTCAGGAGCGTGCCGTTGACATAATCGGAAGCCGGCGAGGCCAGAAAAACCGCCGCCCCCTGCAAATCCTCCGGCGTGCCCCAGCGCCCCGCGGGAATGCGCGCGACAATGGCGGGGTTGCGCTCCGGATCGTTCTTCAGCGGCGCGCACAATTCCGTGGCGATGTAGCCGGGCGCGATGGCATTCACCTGCACGCCCTTGTCGCCCCACTCATTGGCAAGAGCCTTGGTGAGCTGCGCCACGCCGCCCTTGCTGGCCGCATAACCAGGAACCAGAATTCCACCTTGAAACGAAAGCAGCGAGGCGATGAAGATAATCTTGCCCGCGCCGCGCTCAACCATGCGCCGGCCCAAATCGCGGCTGAGCACGAATTGCGAGTTTAGATTCACCTCCATGACCTCGTCCCACATTTCATCGGAATGCTCAGTCGCGGCTTTGCGGATCGTCGTGCCGGCGTTTGCCACCAGAATGTCGATGACGGGAAAGTCCGCCATGACTCGCTTGGTGAAGTCGTGAACGGCTTTGCGGCTGCGAAAATCATATTGATAGCCGCGAAATTTGCGGCCCGCGCGCAGTACAGCTTTCTCCACGTCACTGCCGGTTGGTTCAAGCGACTTGCTGACGCCGATGATGTCCGCGCCGGCCTCGGCCAACGCCGCGGCCAGCCCCATGCCAATGCCGCGCCGGCAGCCGGTCACCACGGCGACTTTTCCGTCGAGCCGGAAGCGATCGAGAATGCTCATAATCTTCGTAGTCGTAGAGCCGGGCTTTGCCATGGCAAGCTCCTACAACGCGACGCTCATAGAGCGCCGCTACAGTCTTTCCACCCGCGCCAGGAATGCCGATAATTCCGCCGGCAGCGGCGCTTCGAAGCTCAGCGGCGCAGCCGTCACGGGATGTTTGAATTCGAGCTTCACGGCGTGCAGAAATGTACGCGCGAGGGTGGGCTCTTCCCTTTCCTCGAATCGCAGCCGCGCAGGCGCGCCGTAGGTGGCGTCACCCACCACGGGATGGCCCAGGCTCGCTAAATGGACCCGAATCTGGTGCGTGCGGCCGGTTAGTGGCATAGCCTCCACAAGCGTGAATGGCCCCGGCCGCCGCAGGACGCGATATTTTGTCAGCGCTTCGCGCGCGGCAATGCCTCCCGCCATCATGCGAGTGCGCCGCCGGGGGTCGCGGCCGACGGGCTTCGAAATCTCTCCGCGCTCAGCGGTCACGCGGCCGTGGACGAGGGCCAGATAAGTCTTATGCACCTCGCGGGATTTGAACTGCTCGCTCAGGCGGCGGTGCGCGGCGTCGTTTTTGGCCACGACCACGAGGCCGGAGGTCATCTTATCGAGACGATGAACGATTCCCGGACGCAATTCTCCTCCCTCGCTGGATAGCGATTGGACGTGTCCCAGAAGCGCGTTCACCAACGTGCCGGACTTCACTCCCGCGCCGGCGTGCACCACCATCCCCGCCGGTTTATTCACCACCAGCAGATCGGCGTCTTCGTAAACCACCGCGAGAGGGAGGTTCTCCGCCACGGCGCGCAGTTCTTCGCGCTCAGCGCGAACGCTGATGCGCGCTCCAGCGGCAATCTCCTCGCCGGGCTTTCTCACCGCAGCGGCGCCTACGGTCACCAACCCGTCGCGGATCAGGCGCTGAATCTGGCTGCGGCTCCAACCGGGCATCTGCCGCGCCAGAAAAATGTCCACCCGGCCGCCGGCAGATTCGGCCGGAACGACGAACTCGCGAGTGGGGGTCATGACCGAAATTCGAAATGCGAACCTCGAAATTCGCGCTCGCCAGGCGAGTTTCGAATTTCCAGTTTCGAGTTCCGCCTTTCCATGTCTCTAATCACCAAGCAGCACCTGCGCCACAATCAGGCCCGTCCCTACCACGATGGCGCTATCGGCAAGATTGAACGTGGCCCAGTGATAGCTGCGGAAATAGAAATCCAGGAAATCCTCCACCCATCCCGCCCGCAAGCGGTCAAAGAGGTTGGAGAGCGCTCCGCCCAGCACAAGCGCAAGGCCAATGCACGTTCCCCATTGCATATTCTGAGTCCGGAGCACGAGGTACACCACCACCGCGAGCAGCGCGACGGAAATGGTAATCAGCAACGGCGTCTTCCACCATGCGGACGAATCCGAAAAAAGGCCAAACACCGCGCCGGAGTTCTGCGTGTTGGTCAAATTGAAAAACCCCCGCACCACGGGAATAACCGCGCGGTCGGGAATGCGGGCTCGAACCATGGCCTTGGTCGCCTGGTCGGCGCCGAAGACCGTGATCGTCAGGATGGCGATTACGATCCGTGAGAGCGTTCTGATTCGCTGCAACATGTTGCCAAATATTAGGCGAGGGTAGCGCAGACATCGAATTCAATGTCCGCGCCACGCTCGAAAAACTTGAGCGTGAAACGGCCTTATCCGCCGATTTCCTTCAGCGCCGCCGAGCAGCGCTCGCACACGGTCGGGTAGCGCTGGTCCTTTCCAACCTCTTCGGAGAAATTCCAGCAGCGGTCGCATTTCCGCCCCAAGGCCTTTTCGATTTTCACGCTGAGTTCGGCAAGGCCGGTGGCAGATGCGCCCTCCACGTCTTGGGCCGAGATTTCGACTTGCGAAACGATGAAGAGATATCGCAGCAGCCCGCGATACTCCGTCACCAGGGGCAGAAGATCGCCATTCACCGCAAGCACCACACGCGCTTCCAGCGAGCCGCCGATGAACTTTTCCTGGCGCGCGGTTTCAAGCGCTTTCAAGACCTCCTCACGCAGAGCAATCAGCCGCGGCCAGTTTTCGAGGCGCTGGGCGTGCAGAGGCGAGATTTGCTCGCGCAGGATGGCAGTGGAAATGAAGCGCGCCAAATGGACGCTCTTCTCGCGCAATTCCGGCGCGGGCAGGTGGGTCCAGACTTCATCGGCGGTGAAGCACAACAGCGGCGACACGAGGCGCACCAGGGCATCGGCAATTCGATAAAGGGCCGTCTGCGCCGCCCGCCGCCGCAGGGATTTCGCCGGAGCGGTGTACAAGCGATCCTTGATGATGTCGAAATAGAACGCGCTCAAATCCACCGTGGCGTAGTCATACACGCCGCGATAGACCTTGTGAAATGCGTATTCGGCATAGGCGGCCCGAGCGCGATCGAGTAAATCGGCAGTTCGAGCGAGCGCCCACGCGTCGATTTCCTCAAGCTGGCCCGCCTCGACGCAATCCCTGGCCGGATCAAAATCGTAGAGGTTGCCGAGGCAATAGCGGAACGTGTTGCGCAACTTGCGATACGCCTCTGAAAGGCGAGTGAGCATCTCGGGCGAAATCGAAACGTCTTCGCCAAACTCCACAGAAGCCGCCCACAGGCGCAGCACCTCCGCACCGTGCGTTTTGATGACCTCCTGGGGATCAATCACGTTGCCGAGAGATTTCGACATGGCGCGGCCCTGCGCGTCAAGCACCCAGCCGTGAGTCAGCACCTGGCGATAGGGCGCGGCGCCGTGAGTTCCCAGCGCCACCAGCAGCGAGCTGTGGAACCAGCCACGATACTGGTCCCCCGCTTCCAGATAAATGTCGGAGGGCCAGGGCATATCGGGCCGATGGCCGAGCACTGCGTAGTGGCTTGAGCCGGAATCAAACCAGACGTCGAGAATGTCGGTCTCACGCCGCAGGTTGCGGCCGCCGCACATCGGACACTTCGCGCCGGGTGGGAGAAGTTCGGCCTCAGGATGCGCGTACCAGGCGTCGGCGCCTTCCTTGCGGAAAAGCTCAAGCGCGTGGCTCGCGAGGTCCGCGTCCAGAATCGGCTTGCGGCAATCCAGGCAATGGAAAACGGTGATGGGCACCCCCCAAACGCGCTGGCGGCTGATGCACCAATCGGGGCGCTCGGCGATCATGTTGGAAATGCGGTCTTCACCCCAGGCCGGAACCCAGCGCGTCTTCTTGATCTCCTCAAGCGCACGCGTACGTAGCTCGCGATGGTCCATATTGATGAACCATTGCTCCGCTGCTCGGAAAATGATGGGATTGTGGCAGCGCCAGCAGTGGGGATACGAGTGCTCGAGCGTGCCCGCCGGGCCCATCAGCCTTTGGCGAATTTTCAGCAATTCGATGATGGGAGCATTGGCATCGAACACGCGCTTGCCCACGTACTCGGGCAGGCCTTCGAAGATTTTCCCCGATTCGTCCACCGGGCAGTAGATGTCGATGCCGTATTGTACGCCCGTTTGGTAGTCTTCGCGGCCGTGGCCGGGAGCAGTGTGCACAGCCCCGGTGCCGTCCTCCGCGGTGACGTAAGTGGCCAGCACGCCCGGAATCTTGCGGTCCAGAAACGGATGCTTAATCTCCAGGCGCTCAAGCCTTCTTCCGGGGATGGTTGACAGGATTTTGGGTGCGTTCAATCCCGTCGCTTCCATCACCGGCACCCGCCGCCGGCTTTCGATGAGGTAGGCCTCGCCTTGCGGATCGTCATCGCCCACAGCCACGTACTCAAACTCGGGATGAAAGGCCACGGCCATGCTGGCGGGCAGAGTCCAGGGCGTGGTAGTCCAGATGATGACCCAAAGTTTGCGGCCCGCAAGCGTCGGATCAAGCGTAGCGGGATCGGTCGCGACCGGATAGCGCACGTAGATCGACGGGCTGCGGTCGTTTTCGTATTCCACTTCAGCTTCCGCCAGGGCCGTCTTGCAGTGGATGCACCAGTAGACAGCTTTGCGCCCGCGATAAACATACCCGCCGCGCAGAAACACCAGGAACGCCTCAGCAATTCGCGCTTCGTATTCGAAACCCATCGTCAGATAGGGCTTGTCCCACTCGCCGAAAACTCCCAGGCGCATAAAACCTTGACGCTGCAAATCCACGAATTTTTCCGCGTACTTGCGGCAAGCGCGGCGCACTTCGACCGTGCTCATCTGAGCCTTGCGCGGGCCCAGTTCCTTATCTACATTGATTTCGATGGGCAGGCCGTGGCAATCCCAGCCGGGAAGATAGGGCGTGTTGAAGCCTTCCAGCGTCTTCATCTTCACGATGAAGTCCTTGACGATCTTGTTGAGCGCAGTGCCCAGGTGAATCGCACCGTTGGCGTAGGGCGGGCCGTCGTGCAGCGTGAAAACCGGGGCGTCCTTGCGCGCCGCGCGGATTTCTCCGTAGAGATTTTCCTTTGCCCAGCGGGCCAGCCACTTGGGCTCGTTCTGCGGCAAATTGGCTTTCATGGAAAATGAAGTCTTGGGTAAATTGATGGTCTGCTTCAGGTCCAGGGTTTCTTGCATGCCTCCTCCGTCGTGAGGATAAACATCCATTATAGAAACGGTGGGCGGAAGTGTCCAGAAATGTTGGAGAGTGGTCGTGAATCATTTTGAAAAAATTCTAGGTGAAGAACAGGCGGGAACATTGGATTTTCCCTGCGAGTATTTGAAAACTCGAGGATTCGTTGTCTTCGTATCGGGATTGAATTAACCCTGCCAGCATATCGGCAAACTGGATCCCACGGCAGTCTTTACTTGTGGTTTGGTTGGTAATTAGATTTGTTGAAGCCTTTTTGGTGAACCATAACTCA
This sequence comes from Terriglobia bacterium, assembly GCA_030040295.1. GTDB lineage: Bacteria > Acidobacteriota > Terriglobia > UBA7540 > UBA7540 > Bog-366. The sequence goes on from JASHTZ010000086.1 coordinate 7,493, forward strand.
ATTTGCAAGTAATCGTGTAAACTATTTCCGCTCGCCACCTTTATGGATCGAGGGTCAGGAACCAAATTCACAACATCGTGCTCTGCCATCCTGTCGATGAGCGATAACTTAATCATGTAATTGTAAAGCTTATTTGCATCCTGCCGGATGTGCGCCATTACGTTCCTCTTTTGGACGATTATGCCATGCAGGCAGATATCAGGATTGGAGTCGCAAAGTTTCTTGGCTTGTATCGCGAACTCAGCGCGCTGGTTAGGCAGCATATCGTTCCACTTAACTTCTTTGTTGGTGGGCCATCCGAATTTTTCGTATAAGTCTTTGATGAGTCTCTTTGGATGGTGTTTCTTTTCTGGAGGACAACAAAGAGCGCCGATTGTCAGGTATCGACTAGAACCTCCTTCCCGGTATGGGGCGTCGAATTTCCATCCTAAATCTCCGCTTTCGTCCAAATAAATTATCAGCGACATGCTTACTTCCCAAAAAGAAAAGGCTCCCTTATGGGAGCCTAGTGTGGAGGATGGCCCCTGAGTCCGGCGTGCTTAGATCACGCTTACGATACCTAGTGGGCGTCGCGGTTGGTTCAGGATTTACCCATCCCGCACATAGTATAATCTCAATTTTCGGTATTTCAATATTTATTTATGGCTTCTCTAAACCCTCTTCCTATAAGGACCTCTGGATCCTCAAACTCGGCCGTGCGGTGGGTGAAAATCCCCGCCTGGGGCGGAATTTCACCCACTTTGCTGCTAGTACGATCCGGCTTCAAGCCAGGGGTAGGGCTACTACGAAGTGCCACATAGCGGACCTTCGGCCCAGGCGCACTCGGCCGGCGTGCTCCGCTATCCTATAGGTTTACAAGGATTTATTCAATTCCAAATGATCTTCCTTCGACATTGCTAGCTCAATATAGCCTAGCGATGGAAGCAAAATTGCCCGGAATAGGGATGGTGGGCCGTTTTCTGGGTGAATTCACCCAGCAGGGCTGGGATAAGGGATGAGGGACACTGCCAAAAGTCGCGGGTGGCGCAGATCGGGGTTTATGTATGCGACCCGAATCCCGCGTGGCGCTGACGTAACGCACAGGAAATTCAATGTCTGCGCCA
>JASHTZ010000087.1 GCA_030040295.1 Terriglobia bacterium
ACGAGCTCGGGAAGCTTCCGGCAGGCGATGGCATAGCGGCGGAAGCGCGGCTGGAGCATCAGGGAATCGTCCGGCAGATAGATGGGTTCACGCCGGAAGTTGAGCAGCACGATGGCGCGATTCAACTGGCGAATGGCGGATTCAATGAGCGCCGGAGACTTGGTGGGATCCCGCAATTGCGCCGCCTGCTCCTGGGGTACGAGGCGAAAGAAATAAGTTGCGCGCCCGGAACGCGAAGTGGCTTCCCAGGCCACCAGGTTGTCCGGTGAATTGGCGCCGGGCTCGGCGGCGAGAGGCAGAAAGAACCAGTGCAGAATTGGCGCCTCCTCGCTGCCGTCGCGCAAGGTGGAATCCTCGGCAAACTCTCCGGCCGTCGTTCCCGCGGCCTTTGTCGCTTCCGCATCGGCGGCGCTTGCTTCCTCCTCGCGGGCGTTTTTCGCTGAGGCGTCTTCGTCGGCGCGAAGGAATTTGAATCCCGAAAAGTAATTTCCCGCAGGGACGTGTTTCATCAGAGCGTCGTAGTAGGGCTTCAACTTCTGATCCACGATGTTGGCAGCGAGAGCCTGGTCAACTCTTGGGTGAAGGACACGCAGTTTAGTCATTGAGGCGGCGCGTCCCTCCGTCATGAGCACGGAGGCATGCTGGAACTGGTCGGGATCAAGAAAAGGGAAGAGGCTGTGGACGGTCTCCGCGCCACGCTGCACCACTTCGTCGCGAGCGGCGGTCAGCCGCTCGCTGAATTCTTCCGAGCGCTTGCCGAGCTTGGTCCCTACAAGGCGCTCATCGCCGGATTCGATTGTAACCGTCCAGGAGTTCTGGTCAAATTCAACGGAGTCGATGTCCGCCAAACGCCATTGGAGTCCGGTAGCTTGCGCAGGAAGCACAGCCAGGTTGCTTTTGAAAAGCCGCAATTCGGCAGGACTGGTGAATGAGCGCGCCTGCGATTCCAATCGTACCGTTCCATCGAAACGAGTGATTTCTTCCAGGTCTTCCAGGAGCAGGCATTGAAGCAGGCGCTTTCGATACGCTTCCAGCAGATCGTGGCAGAGATTCTGGAAGGTCTTGGCGAATTGGTTCAACAGAATTTTCTTGCCGGTAAAGAGTGTAAGTGTCAGCTCGTAATCGCCGGCCTGAAAGGCATCGATATCGCCAAGATCGAAAGCCAGCGGCCCGCCGGAAGCCGGCGTCAGCGTGAGCATATCCGTCTCAAACGCCAAGCGGCACGGGCCAGCCTGAAGGGCGGTTCCATCGGCATTCAGGTATTGAAATTGTCCTGAAAAAGTAGGCATGGCATGAACCAACGGTGAGCGGGCGTCTCTTCCGCTGGAAATTTATGCTTCAACCGCTGGGCTAAGGTCCGTCCGCCCGATAACGAGATCACCGGTCCACCCGATCAATTAATTTTCTGGCCGCACTCGGGACAAAACTTGGTCCCTGCCTCGAATTTCGTGCCGCAGCGTGGGCACTCAGTTTTGGCGTGGAGCAGCTTGCCGCATTCGGGACAGAATTTGGCGCCCTGAGTCCGTGCGCCGCAACTGGGGCAAAGCGCGGAGGCTTCGGAGGTCAGATCGAGGTCCTTGGTCAAATCTTGCGAATGCATTTTATCCTTCATCTGGTCCACGGTGGCCTGAGCCTGAGCGGCAGCAATTTCCGTCTCGATGCTCGGTGCGCAGTCGTAGCAGAGTCCGCGCTTGTTATTCCAGCACATTGTCTGGCATGACCATTTGGCACACTTCGGACACTGGCGGAAATTGGGCTTTGCCTCGTTAATGGCGTCCTGAAAGGCCTTGTCGTGCCCCGTCCCCTGTACCGCGCGCTCGATCTCGTAGGCGCTGGTGCTGGCGCGGCCAAACACTCCACCCAAAAGGTCACCCGCCGCCCGCAATGCGCTCGTGGCGTATCCTGCGGCCGAGGGTTTGAATCCGCTCATAAACCCACTCCCGCAGCGATCGCAGAAAAACTCAAACTGGTAGCCCTTATCCGTTGAATGGTCCTGGTGATTCCGCGTGAACTGAATCATGGTCATGGAAAATCTCCCCAAAGCGTTCTTGTGTGGAGTTCATATTGCCGAAAGGCTTAGGCAAGCATTCTAATTCCATTGGCAGGGTTGATTCAAGAATGCGCAGGCCGTCGGGGTATTGAACGCGTCCCCTCGATGCGCTATAGTCAGGCACAGGTCAGCGGGAGTAATTCAGTGGTAGAATGCCAGCTTCCCAAGCTGGACGTCGTGGGTTCGAGTCCCATCTCCCGCTCCATCCTTTCAATCAGTTACGAGAACCGCTTCAGGATGGAGTCCATTAGGAGTCCATTAAGCACCAATCGCCCTTTCCAGGGCGTTTACCGCGTCCCTACGGCGACTGAGTGATGTGATCGTGTAAACGTTCTCGTTCACATCAATGGTGTGTCCCATCTGCTCAGCCCGTACCTGTGGGTCAACATCTAACTCTTTTAACAGCGAGCTATGGGTCCGGCGCATCACTTGAAAGTTTGCCCAAGCTAATCCCAGCGGTTTGAGCTTGGGTAGGAAACTCCGCCTCCAGCAGTTGTCCTTTGCCAAAGGCGTCGTTAATTTTTCGGACGGGAAAACCCACGCATCGGCACTTGTATCGAGCGAAATAGCGCGCCAACTGTTAATGGACATGAGCAATCCATCTGATAGGGCGGCAAATCGCACCGACCTGACCGATTTGGGTGAGTCTACATCACCCCGGTAAACGCGTTGTCGGATGTCCGCGTAACTGGCTTCCAGTCTTGACCACTTCAGACCGAAAATCTCGCCCGGCCTCATCCCGGCGAGCAGCGCGAGTTTAGCAACTAGACGCCCCCGCACGTCCAGAACACGGAACATCCGTCGCACGTCATCTACGGTCATGACCCGTGCCACAGACCGCTTGCATTCTCTTGGCGTGAATAACAAAGCTGCCGGGTTCCTTTGCAAATATCCCTCTGCCACCGCCATATCGAATATCTGCTTCAGGTCCCATCGCAAGTGATCCACGACACTAAATGAAAGCGTCTGGCCCTTGTAATCAAGCAAGGCTTGCAGACCGTCCCTGGTGAAACTGCCCAGTGGCCGATCACTGAACTCCGATATGAGATGGTGCGCAAGCCGGTCCTCGTTCGTCATCGCAGTAGTGCGCTTCCACTTTCGCCGGTAGAACGGCAAATAGACATACTGGACGAAATCACTGAAGGTCTTTTCCTGCGATGGTTGGTCACGCTGGTTGTTAATTGGACCGACGATCGCGGCTAACCGGGATAAAGCTTGCGTTTTTGTCAGGTGTGAAATCCGCCCCAACGTTTCCGCCTTTCGCTTCCCGCCCTGCCACCACCGTGCGACCCATGAACCACGATGCTTTCGCAAACTGCCTTTCTGGTACCGTCTACGCATGAAATGTCTCCTTCATGCGTCCAACGGTGTCGATTGCTGACGACGGCGTTATTTTATCACTCCCCGTGCGCCCCTCATTCCTCGTTATCCATTGCTCCAATGCCACCCGCCGGACCAGCTTTCGACGCCCCATGAAAATCGCGGGCAGGGGCGTTACACCATTCACCTTCCCGGCAATTGCGTTGTACACGTGTGCCTTCGAGCAACGCAGTTCTGCCGCAACTTCCGTGACTGTCAAGATATCTCGCAGGGCCATGTGCCACCGTGCAAGCCGGCCTGCTTTGCCCCGACCGCCATGGGAGACCATCTGGTGCTTTTGGCTAATTACACTGCAGCCGCGCGAGGTTTTCCAAAGGCAGACCTATATCTAGTATACTTGTTTCGATACGCATGTCAATATATACTTGAAACCGAGAAAATTATAGGCCAGAATGTGTCTATCTCAAGCCGGAGGGATTCGAAGTGTTCAAAGATCGGAAGGGTCAACAGCAAACTCTTTCCATTCGGGTATCAGAGAGCGTGCGGGAGTTTCTGGACCGGGCTCGCAAACAATTCTCCGAGCGCGGGGAGTCGTTGTCGATTTCCGATGTTGCGAAGTCGCTGTTGGAGAGCGCCATAGAGAATCAGATGGACGACCGCTTGGAAACAGCCGATCTCTCCGCTCATCCCACCGAGGCGTTA
>JASHTZ010000088.1 GCA_030040295.1 Terriglobia bacterium
GGCGGCGGGCAACTTGAGCACCCAAAGGACGTACAGGGGCATCAGAATCAAACCCGTAAACAACATGGGGACGGCCGTTCCCAACGCCACGCCCACCAAGCCCATGGTTCGCGCCCAGTAGATGCTCAGGACCAGATTCACCACGCCTTCCGCAAGCGTCCATAAGCCCAGAAGTTGGTGCCGATTGAGGGCGTAGAGCAGGCAGTTGGACGGGTATTGGGCGATGGTGGCGACGTACCCGGCGGTGAGCACCACCAAGAGCGAGTAACTCGATACAAACCGCTCACCCACCCAAAGCTGAAGCAACGGCTTCCCATCGATCCAGAGCAGCAGCCCGATCAGAAAGCTGAGCAGCGCCGTGGCACGAGTTCCGCTCAGGAAAATCGCCTCCAGGTCCTCGCTCTTGCCTTGACCTTCCAGCGAGCTCATGCGCGGCATCAGCGGACCCGCCAGTCCCGCGGCGATGGCTTTGAAATATTCCATCAATCGCCCCGCCACATTGAAGGGCGTGATCAAGGCCACGCTGAGCAGCCGGGCGATGACGATCGAGTCGGTGTAAAACCGCAGGTAGTCGCCCGCCGTGGTGAGCAGAAGATAGAAGCTGTAGCTTGCCAGCTCCCGAGTTCTCGTCCAGGTGGACTGGCGGGGATCGAGTGAAACCTGGGGGTCCACATGGAAAACGGCGAGCAAGTTGAGAAACAAGAGCAGGACGGACGTAACCAGGCTGACCAGCGCAATTCCTTCAACACCCGCTCCATAGTGAAGAATCACGATGATGACGGCGCCGCGGATGACCGAACACAACACATCTACGGCGTTGTAAAGATCGAATCGCTCTAATCCGCACAGATAGGCTCCCAGCACGCGTCCCGGGAAGAGCACCGCGATGTTCAGCCCGAGCAGCAGAAGGAGGCCGCGGAATTCGGCAGCGGCAGATCCCTGCACACTGAAAAATCGCGGAATGACCGGCTGGCAGACGAAAGCGAGCACCACCACCAGACAACCCATGGCGGTGCTTACGGTGATCGCGGTACTGATGACTTCGTTGAGGCCCCGGCGATCGCCGGTTCCTGTTAATCGGCCAACAAACCGGTGCAGGGTCGGCCGGATTCCCAAATCCAGAATGCCGGCATAATCCACCACCGACATCACCAATACCCAGAGGCCGAAATTAAAATCGCCCAGATAGTGGATCAGGATGGGGGTGAGGATAACGGAAATTACTCCGCGGAGGACCAAGGCGAGCCAATTTGAGAAGATGTTCTTCAGCATCAGTTTGAGAGTTTTCCTTTACGTAGGGGCAACCCTTGTGGTCGCTCCCGCCTGGGCGGTACGGCCGCAGGGGCTGCCCCTAGCGTTTCAGGGCCTCCTGGGTCAATTGGCGGCTGACCTCGCCGTTGGCTTTCACCACTGCGGAGAGGAAGTCGCCGTAGTTACGGACTTCACCTCCGGCAGGAAAACCCCTGGCATCCTTGCCGCGCGCCACCGCGTCTTCCCGCCCGTCATATGCGTTGTCGCGCGCCGTCACCAGGCCCCAATTCGATGCCTCGCCGGCCTTGTCCATGTATTCCCACCAGTCAATACCCACCAAGGGGAACGTCCCATCGGGAGTGCGATGAGAAAAAAAATCCCGAACCTCCTCCGCATAACGCGCGCCGCGCTGCGCCTGGGTTTCGACGTCGAAAAACTCGTGGAGGCGTCCGGGCATGGGAGAATCCGGATTGGCCCTCAGCCCCATCCAAACAAACATGGGCTTGCCGGTAAGCGCGTAGGTCTTGTCGATGATTTCGGGATTGCTCAGGTCCGCGCTGATCTGGAGCACATCGCAATAACGCCCGGCAGCCTGAAGAATCTGGGGCCGCGTCAAGCCGTCATGCGAATCCAGCACCGCCGGGCCGAACACCAATTGATGGGGCGTCGCAGCGCGAACGGCCTCATGCACAACACGGAAGTAGCGGTCGGCGAAAATCGCCAAGAAGGCATTCAGGTCGGTCTTTACGGCAGGGGCGGTTGTGGAAAGTCGTATCGGGTCGTTGCCAATCCAGGGGTGGCGGCCGCTTTCATCCAACAAACCTTTTCCGCCGGGCCAGCCGCCGTCGGAGTCAAAGGTGGTGTAGTTAGAACCCCAGGCGGAATTAAGCCGGGCGATGGTGCCATATTTCTTCTCCAGGTAGTCGCGCCAGGCGCGCTTGGCATAAACCGCGGGGTCCTTGTATTCCACGGTCTGCTTGGCGCCCACTGCGGCGCCAACTTCGGTATTACTGGTCTGCAAAGGCTTGGTGACGGCGACAATCCACCCGATGTGAGGATGAATGACGTTGTCGCGGCCCGGGATACTGGGTCCTGGCCCGAAGCCGAAGAGGTTGTCGCTGTCGTCCGGAGTGGTGCCGATCAACCATGGCGAATTCAGCAGGCTCGGCTGCGGGGCGCCTCCGGACCAGGTCTTTTCGGTGAAGACAGTGTCCGCGGAACCCGTCCTCTTGTCGGCTGCGAGGTTCCGCGCATAAATTTCAAAGTTCGGGTCAAAGACGTCGGGAACGTGGCCGGGCCAACCGTGGTAGACCTCGGGGTCGACGGCGCCCGCCAACAATGTTTTAAAAGGAGCGGGCGCGAGGTGCCCGCGGTTGATCGCTCCGTACCAGGAAACATTGAGGAAGCGGATGAAGGGCATTTGCTCAGAATTGCCACGGTTCC
>JASHTZ010000089.1 GCA_030040295.1 Terriglobia bacterium
ATTGGGTTCAGGCCCATACCAGCCGGCATCAATCACGAACAACTCCGCCCCTGCGGCGGCCGCCAAATCAATTTCCTGGTCGATGCCCGGCTCGCTTTCATGATTGACGATGTAACCGCGGTGATTGGCCTCCACCAGCATGTCGCGGCCGGGAATGGGCGCGGGCAAAACCTCGTGCCGAACATGCTCGTGCATCGCCTGAATCACGCTGTCCAGGTCCCCACGCATGCACAGCACATGCGTGCGCGGAGACTCCACCGCCTCGCCCGGCTCGAGGACGCGCAGCGCCGGGTCCACGGTGCTCGGCCCCATGCGGAAGAAAAACATCGCCTGGTCCGTGTCCGGGAATTGCCGTCCGGTAACCTGATACGTCCAGTTGCCGCTCCAACCGAGCGAGGCAACGAACCATTCACCTGTGGCCTTGTTGTGCGCGAAGAAAGTGGGGTGGCCCCAGCCGGATTTTCCGCGTGTGCCGGCAACGGTTTTGGTGGTGTTCTCGACGGGCTCAAACTTCCATGCGCCCTCGTGTCCCCAGGTTTCGTATTGGGCGTAGGCGAATTCGAAAGGTGTGGTCACACCCTGGGGAAGGCGTTCCTTCAGGTCCGTAGTGTCCCAAATCATGCCGGACCAAGGTGAAACGGCGGTGATGGCGGTGGGCTTGGCGCCGGTATTTACGATTTCCAGCCAGCGCACCATCACCGGCCCGCCGTAGAGCAGCGTGTGAACTCTGACGGTGATGGGGCGGGCCGTGCTGGCCAATTCGAGCGTCACCAGCAGGCCGTCGGGATTGTGAACCTCCGATTTCTCCGCCTTCACCCACTTCCAAGTGCCCGCCAAATCCTGACCTTCGATGGCAAGTTGAAATCCGTCGATCGGCAAACCCTCTCGCTGCTCCAGCACGGAAGTAAGATGGAACTCCGGCTCGATGAATCCGGTGGCAAGCCAGTAGCGATTTACCCAGCGGCCTTTCCACAATACTTCGTCGCAGACCGTCAGCCCGGAGGTGAGTCGAATCCCCGGCTCACGAATCTCCGCGGCCCGGTAGCGGAGAGTGGCTGAATCGGCCGCCGCGCTTGAATTCACGCTCGCCAGGAGCAGAATTCCGGCGCAGAGGAGAATTTCCCGGCCCACTCGCCGCATACCAAGCGGATACACCTTCATTGCGATCACCTTCGATTCAAGAGAATCGCCGTTGGACAGATCGGCGCCAGGTCGTTTCAGTAATTCGAGACCAATTCCTGCGCCGTGGCGACAATGGTTTCCATAGATGGAATGTAGAACTTTTCCATAATCGGGGCGAATGGAACCGGCGTGTCCGGCGCAGCGATGCGGCGAATCGGCGCGTCCAAATGGCCGAAGCACACGTCGCCAATGCGCGCGGCCACCTCCGCGCCCCAACCGCCCGTAAGATTGTCCTCTTCGACAATCATCAGCTTGCGCGTTCGGCGCGCGGACTCGGCCACGGTGTCCCAATCGAAGGGAACGAGGGTTCGAACATCGATCACCTCCGCCTCGATTCCGCGTTCGGCGAGAATTTTCGCGGCCTGCAAGGAGCGGTGCACCATCAGGAGATTCGCGACAATGGTGATGTCGCGGCCGGGGCGCGCGATTTTCGCTTGGCCGAAGGGAATCAGGTATTCCTGGTCAGGAACGTGGCCAAGAACTTCTACTCCCCCGGCCTCCTTGCGCGCGCCTTTGCTTCCATAGAGCAGCTTGTGCTCGAAGAAGATGACGGGATTATCGTCGCGGATGGCGGTCTTCAAAAGCCCCTTGCCGTCGTAAGGATTGGAAGGGCACGCCACCTTCAGCCCCGGAACGTGTGTGAAGAAGGCTTCCAGCGACTGCCCATGCTGCGAGCCGCGCGTGGTGGCGCCGACCGGCGCGCGCATGACCATGGGCACGGAAATTTTGCCGCCGGACATGTAGCGCAGCTTTGCCGCCTGGTTGGCGAGTTGATCCATGGCGATGAACAGGAAATCCCCATATTGGACGTCTGCCACGGGGCGCAAACCGCCCGCCGCCGCTCCGGCAGCCACGCCGGCGATGGCCGCTTCGGAAATCGGCGTGTCGATCACGCGCCGATGCCCGAACTCTTCCGCCAAGCCGAGCGTTACTGTAAAGGCTCCGCCGAAGCCGCCTTCAACGCCGATGTCCTCGCCGATCAGGATCACCCGATCATCGCGGCGCATCTCCTCGCGCAGGGCTTCGCGCAGCGCTTCCACCATGGTCAACTTGCGCGCGGTGGTTTGCGCTGCCGGAATTTGCGTCTCAGGCGAAGACATCGCTCAGGCACTCCTCCGCGGCGGGGCTGGGACTTTCCTCCGCGAACTTCACGGCTTCATCAAGCTCTTTCTCCACCGAGGCGCTGATTTGGCGGGCCGCCTCTTCGGTCAGAACGCCGTGATCCGTGAGGGCCTTTTCGTAAAGCCCAACGGGGTCGCGCTGCTTCCACGCGGCCACTTCATCCTGAGGGCGGTAGTGGCCGGGGTCGCTGCGCGAGTGGCCGCTGAACCGGTAGGTCTCGAGCTCAAGAAGCGTGGGCCCGCGGCCCCCGCGCGCGCGTTCGGCAGCGCTCGACATGGCGCGATGCACCGCCTCCACATCATTGCCGTCAATCGTCATGCCGGGAATTCCGTAAGCCGCGGCGCGCGTGCTCACGTGCTCCACTTTCATGACCTTTTCAACGGAAGTAGACGCGCCGTACTTGTTATTTTCGCAAATGTAGACCACCGGCAGGTTCCAGATCGCGCCCATGTTGATGGCTTCGTGAAATGTGCCGATGTTCGCCGCGCCGTCACCGAAGAAACATGCCGCGATGTTCTTCTTGCCGAGATATTGAAAGGCCAGCGCCTGCCCGGTGGCGAGCGGAATGCCTCCGCCCACAATGGCGATCGCCGGCAACATGCCGAGCGCGAGGTCGCCCAGGTGCATCGACCCACCCTTGCCGCGGCAGCATCCGGTAGATTTGGCAAAAAGCTCGGCCATCAGGCTCTTCACCGGCAGGCCGCGCGCGATGGCGTGAGAATGCGGCCGGTGCGTGCTGGTGATCACGTCGCCCTCGGCAAGCGCTGAACACACTCCCACGGCGCTTGCTTCCTGCCCCGCCGATTGGTGCACCGTGCCCGGCAGGCGGCCTTCGAGAAACAGGTAATACACACGCTCCTCAAACTTCCGGCACAGCACCATGCGCCGGTAAATTGCGAGCCTTTGCTTGCTGTCCAAATTTGAGTCGTTCATTTTGTTCGTCAATCGCTCCCGGGTTTCTCCGCGCGTTGCGCATATGCTTCCACATCCTTGCGAGTAATCAAGCCGCCAGGTCCGGTGCCGGAGAGCAGGCTCAAATCGATTCCCAGTTCTTTGGCGAGCGCGCGTGCTGCCGGAGCAACGGACAATCCACCGGAGGGCGGAACAGGAGCGCGCATGGCAGCGACGGCAGGTTCGGCAGCGGGCGCAGGAACCGGCGCATTTGCCTCCGCCTGCGCGAGCGGCTCATCCAGTGTATCTGTCACCAGCGCAATGGGAGTCATCGCGCTCACCATCTCACCCTCCGCCGCCAGCGCCTGCCGCAGGTAACCGCTGACGTACGATTCTGCTTCCATTATGACTTTGTCCGTCTCAACCTCCAGCAGATGGTCGCCTTTCAAAATCCTCTGGCCAGGAAGCTTGAGCCATTTGAGGATTTTCCCCTCAGTCGTGGTTTGCCCGAGATCGGGCATAAGAATGGTGTGCGTCATTTTGGGAATCCACTGTCGCGCAACTGAAGCAACCACAGCACTCGGAGCAAATCTACGGCCGGTTTTCGAGCGGCCGCAGACGCAACTTGAATGTCTTAATTTCGTACGGGTGCAAGTCGAACTTGAGCGTGTCCTGCTCGGGCACAATCTCGCGCCCCGAGTCTTCCATCAGATTGGCTTCGTTCACGGAGACGAGATGCGCTTGCAATTTCACACTTACGCCGGAGGTCGCGCGGCCCGCGGCTTCATACACCCGCAGGATCACACTGCCATCGCGCCCGGGCTTCAGCGCCGAGACGTTTACATTAGGCGCAGAAATTTCAAGCCACCCCCAGCGCGCGGGCAAATCTCCCATGTGAGCCGTTTCCTTACGAACGATGAGCGGCTGATTGATCTCCCACCCGGCGCGCGAAACGCCGGCATCGCGCCAGTCGCCCGCGTGCGGCACGAGCGCGTATTGCAGCGTCAGCGTGCGCCCCATTTCGAGGCCCGAATCCGAGGAAACGCCGGGTTCGTATCCGCCGCCAAATCCGTAGGCCGTGATCGCCGCCGAGCGCAGAAGCGAGAGCATCAGCGTGCCGTTCGCCACATTGTTGCCCGGCATCGCGCAATTCAGGAGCGCGACTCCGTGCGCTCCGTCACCGTAGTCCATCCAATTCTGCGCGGGAAATTCCTGCTCCTGCGGCCGCTCGATGGCGCCGAAGGGAATTTCGTCCATCCGTTTGCCGTCTTTGATGGTGGTCGGAAACAGCACGCGATAGCGGACATGCGCATCATTGTTCAGAATCTGCGTTTCGATATCGACGCGCCGCACGCCCGCGTAAAGCCGCACGCGCGTTGAGAACGTCCCGTTAGCAAACGGATGCGAAACGTAGTACTCGGAGAAAACCGGACCATCCGCGGAGTGCCCGCTGCCGCCCAGCCACTCGCTGCTGAACCTGGAGCGCGTTTTGTCCGGCAGCAAAATCGGCCGCGTCATGGCAATGTTCCGCCCGCCGTTCAGATTCCCGTAGAGTTGCCACAGGTCGCCGCCGTCCTGCTCCTGCGCCACCACATTTCCGGGAGCGCGCAGTGCTTCCCAGCCCGTCGATTTCTCCACCAGGCTGGTCATCTCGCCCGTCCACAGGTTGAAGGTAGCGCGGAAATACTCGTTCTCGATCGAACCCTGGTCGCGCTCGCGCGTCGATGCCGATTCCCACGCATGCGGAGCGGCAAACGCCTTTTGCGGAACCACGCGATAGACCTCGTAACCCAGCGCGGGAACATCGCGAGCGACGAAAGTCAGGTGAGCATGAC
>JASHTZ010000090.1 GCA_030040295.1 Terriglobia bacterium
CGGCCACAATTGCGTATTACGCAGCAATTCCTGGGCGTATTGCCCAGCCGGGACGGTGTTGGGATCGCCGATGGCAATCTTCGTCACGGCCGGCTTTTCAAGGTCAGAAAACGAACGAATTTGTAGCTTGGAATCAGCGGGAACCACCATGACCAAAGTGTTGCGAACGAAGTCAGCCCGGGTAGACACTACGATCAGGTTCTTTCTCTGCAACTCGTCCATTTCTTTCTCCGCCGCGCTGGCGAAAACGTCAATCGGCGCTCCTGCCTCGATTTGCTTTTCCAACTCGCCCGAAGCGCCAAAGCTGAACGTAACCTGAGTTCCGGTTTGCCGCTGATACGCGGCGCCAATCTCACTGAATGATTCCTTAAGGCTGATCGCCGCTCCAACGATGACCTGATAAGTCTGCCCATACGCTGAGGGGACCAAACTCCCGCTCCCGATGAGCGCCATCCAAAAGGCAACCTTGTACATATTCAGACCCTCCTCGAGGCGAGGCAGCGGAAAGCATGGTGGAATCCGAGCAGGTCCAAGTTCGCTCCCTGCGATTTAATATGGCTCTGCACCTCCAATCTACACGAATTTCGGGATAGGTTTCACAGGATTTGCCGGCGGGAATGGTATTCGATCTGCCGCTCACTGTCCCCGCGTTTCCGCGGCAAAAAAACAACTTTTCCGCTGAGATCCGCCTAAAGGCAGGATGAACCGCTCAGGCTGCCTCTTGACAGGGACAACCGCTGGCGTTATGGTTCGGGGCGGGTTTTGGATGTTTCCCCTTTTATTTCAGATTTATCCGGTGTCAGGTGGGTCAGGACGTCCAAACTCTTCCAAAATCTTTGCTGGGGGTTACGTAATGGAACGCTCGATCTCTGCGGGAATGCCTCGCTTTGCTTTGCCACTCTTGAGGACGCACGCCTGCCGTTGCGATTCGCCTTTCAACCCATCCTACGGGGGTAGGAAGAAAGTGAACCTCCAGAAACTCCTGCCACTCTCGCTTTTCCTTTGGCTTCTCTTTCCCTTGTGCGCAGGCGCTCAAGTCATCACGGCATCTCTTCAAGGGCAGGTTCTCGACCCGACCGGCGCCGCAGTTCCGGGCGCGAGCGTGGACGTTCAAAACACGGCGACCAGCGAGGTCGTTCATGTCACCACCGGGACAGACGGGTTCTTTCTCGCCCCCACGCTGCCTCCGGGGCCATACCAGGTCACGATCAAAACGAAGGGATTCAAGACGCTGGTGTCCAACACGATTGTCCTAGAGGTGGACCAGAAGGACCAGGAGCATTTTAAACTCGAGGTCGGCGCAGTCACTCAGACGGTTTCAGTGACAGAGGCGGCGCCGCTCGTGGAGCGGACGACCTCGGATTCGGGACAGGTGATCGACACGAACCAGATATTGAACCTTCCCTTGAATGCGCGCGAAACTTACCAGTTCGCGCTTCTCTCGCCCGGGGTTTCGGGAAGCGTCGGACTTGGATTCAACCAGCTCAACCTGGAGGTGAACGGGGGCATTCCGGGCACCAGCGAGATCTTGATCGACGGTATTCACTCCGCGCCTCCGCTGGTCAATCCCATCGCCGGATACACCGTGTTTCCCCCGGTGGACGCCACCCAGGAATTTAAGATGGAAACCAGCAACTATTCGGCGCAATTTGGCGACGCCGGTTCGGGCATTATCAACCTGATTTACAAGTCCGGGACCAATCAATTGCACGGAGACGCCTGGGAATTCCTGACCAATTCGGCATTGTACGCCAACAGTTTCTTTAACAATGCCAGCCATCTTCCCATTCCCTCCTTCCAGCGCAGCCAGTTTGGATTCACGGTAGGCGGCCCGATTGTGATTCCGAAACTTTATAACGGGCGCGACAAGACGTTCTTTTTTGGAGATTTCGAAGGTCTGCGGCAGGGCTCGGCGTCAAGCACGACGACCACCGTGCCTACCATGGCGATGCGCCAAGGCAATTTTTCCGCCCTCGAAACGTCCGCCGGCAAGGCAGTCACGATCTACGACCCCAACACGACGGTGGCCAGCGGCACCGGGTATGTGCGCACGGCTTTCGCCGGAAACATAATTCCGACCAGCGAAATCAACTCCGTGTCGTCCAACATCGCGAATTACTGGCCGATGCCGACCACGACCACGACCGTTAACAACTTCGTCGCGTCGGGGAAAGCCATCGAAAACATCAATAACTACGACGTGCGAGTTGACGAGGACCTGAACCCCGATAACCGCTTCTTCGTGCGCGTCTCCCAACACTATCTCAGCAGCATACCTGCAGTTTACTTTCCTTCATCCATCTCGTTGGCAGAAAACAATACCAACCAAACGAACACCGGTTCGAATGTTGCGCTCGACTACACCCACATCTTTTCCCCTACCTTTGTCACGGAATTTCGTTATGGATTTTCCCGCATGCTGGTGGTGGAGTTGCCTCTCAGCGTGGGCTTTAATCCCACAAGCCTAGGCTTTCCCGCTTACATTGCCCAAAGCGCGAACGCCCTCGCCTTTCCGACCATTTCACCCGCGAGTTACCTGACCCTGGGCACTCCGGGGTCAACCCCGGCCACCATCGCTTCAAACGAGCATACGATCTCCGTCAACAACACCTGGATGCACCACAACCATACCTTTAATTTCGGTTTCCAGCTTGAAGTTCCTCAACTGAACACCATTCAGGACAACGAAGAGGACGGTTCCTACAGCTTTGCCAAGTCTCTCACTCAAGGGCCAAACCCTAATGTTGCTTCGTCAACCGCCGGAGACGGGTTCGCCACCATGTTGATGGGCATCGGAAGCGGGGGCTATGAGTTGGATTACAAGATCGCCGCTACCACCAGCCGGTCCTACGCCCTTTACCTCCAGGACGATTGGAAGGTCAAGTCCAAACTAACACTCAATTTAGGCCTCCGATGGGACGCGACCCAGCCCCGCACGGAACGATACAACCGGATGGATTACTTTGATCCGACCGCTGCGAGTCCGATTGCCAGCCAGGTGGCGGCCGCCGCGGGCGCATCCGATTGTCCGGTCTGCGCAAGCCTCGAGGGCGGCCTGGAGTTCGTCGGCGTGGACGGGAACAGCCGGCGGCAATTCCCAACGCAATGGGGCAATTATGGGCCGCGCTTTGGCTTTGCCTATCAGGCCCTTAAGAACACCGTGGTTCGCGGCGGGTATGGCGTCTTCTTCTACGGCGGCGGAGTTGAAGGCGCCGCCGGCACGGTAGGCAGCGACGGGTTCAGCGCCATCACCAACTACGTCGGCTCGGAGAATGGCCTTACACCGACGAATTACCTTACCAATCCCTTCCCCACCGGATTCGTCCTCCCGACGGGAAATACTTTAGGGTTGGCAACGGCGCTGGGCTCCACGATCGCCGATCCGTTTCGCAACTCCAAGATTCCCTATGTTGAGCAGTGGAATTTTAACATCCAACAGCAGCTTCCCGGTTCCTTCATGGTGTCCGCGGCTTATGTCGGCAGCCACGGAGTTCACTTGATCGAGGAGGGCGAAGGCGGAGCATGGGACCAAATCCTCCCTTCTGCCATGTCGCTGGGCACCGCTCTGGAAGGGTCGGTACCCAACCCGTTTTACGGCTTGATCACTACCGGCGCTCTGGACTCCGCAACCGTGCCGCTGAGCGACCTGGAATCCCCTTTTCCTCAGTTCTCTCCTTTGGAGGCCGATTATCCCATCGGCAGCGACTCGAACTACGATTCATTTCAATTGAAGGTGGAGCGGCGATTCGCCTCCGGCCTTAGTCTCTTAGCCGCCTACACTAACGCGAAAATGCTCGACGACTACGGCTTCATTTCCAATGAGGGGATCGACGTGGAGCATCAGAATATTTACGATCTCAATGCAGACTACGCCGTAGACCCCAGTGATATCTCCCAGCATCTCTCCGTCGCGGCCGTCTACCAGTTGCCTTTCGGTCGAAAGCAACGATTCGGAGGAAACTGGGGGCGCGTGACGGACGGATTCCTGGGCGGTTGGCAGACGAACGGCATTCTGACGCTGCAAACGGGCAATCCTATCTATTTGAGCGCCACGAACACCTCCGATTCCGGCAACCCCACCGAGCGGCCTAACTACAACCCCAGCGCTGCCGGATGTTCGCAAAGCGCCGCGCTTAGCGGATCCGCCGTGAGCCGCATCGGGGAATGGTTCAATACCGCCTGCTTCACACAGCCGGCCCCCTTCACTTTCGGCAATGTCGCCCGCACCCTGCCCAACGTGCGAGCGCAGGGAGTGAACGACCTGGATTTTTCCATCTTCAAGAACTTTCACGTGGGCGAGCGGTTCACTCTGCAATTTCACGCTGAATCGTTTAACTTATTTAACCGGGTGCAGTTCGGAGTGCCGAACCAAACCGAGGGTTCGTCATCGTTTGGCGTCGTTACCAGCCAAACCAACACCCCGCGAGAACTTCAGTTCGCGCTTAAGGTGCTGTTCTAGTATTACGATGTTAGGCAGTCGCGGGGCGCGCAAGCGGCACCCAACGGAACGCGCGTGGTAAATTCAATTTGAGTTCTTCAACTCTTCGCTCGTCGGTACTCAGGTATCCAGATCGTGCGCGGCGGAACCAGGTTGTCCGGACGAGTGGCGGCTCCGGGCGGAGTGGATGGGCAGCCGGGATTTGCCTTCAATTCGGCGTAGGCTTTTTGAACGTAATCCGGCAAGCTTGAGATGAGGGTTTCGATATCCTGCTGGATTTCTTTAACCTTGTCAGGATGGTCGATCGCCGCGTCATAGCTTTCGGCGGGGTCGAGTTCCAGGTTATAGAGCTCCGGGCGCGCCAGCAGAAAGTGCTGTTTTCGACCGCACGTTCCATTAAGCCAGTCATTGACGTAAATCTCTCCGGTTGACTGAGCAATACGAAGTTTCCAATTACCCTTGCGCGCGCACTCCAACAGCTCCTGCCTGGATGAGACGGCGAAATAGAGGATGGTGCCCCGATCGGTGCTCGTGACCGCACCGGTCAGCACTTTGGAGATATCCAATCCGTCGAAAGGCTTCGACGGAAGTTGTGCGCCGCAGAGAGTGGCCACTGTCGGCACGACATCCAGGTTTGAACCCCATTCGTCAATCACTCTGTCCCCCGGGATCGTGCCGCTCCATCGCGCGATGAAGGGGATTCGCGTCCCACCCTCGAAGGTGGTGGCCTTGCGCCCGCGCCGCGGGCCAGGGCATCCCTGGAACCACGGCCCGTGGTCGCTTGTAAAAATGATCATCGTGTCCTGGTCGAGGTTGTTCCGGCGAACGGCCTCCAGGATTTGACCCACGCTCCAGTCGATTTCCTCGATAGCATCAGCCTGGTGGCCCAGCTTGGAATGGCCGCGGAAGCGAGGCGACGCGAGGGGAGGATCGTGCGGGTACGAGTGAGCGACGTAGAGAAAGAAGGGGTTGTCCCTCGATGAATCGATGAATTTCACGGCTTCTTCGGTGTATTGAGGTGTAAGAAGCTCGCGGTTGGCATTTTCTTCGGCCACCGTGGTGTTCTTGATCAGGGGAAACGGGTTCATATCAACGCTCCACGGAACCCCATAGAACGAGTCGAACCCCCTGTTGGTCGGCAGATACTGGGGCGGATACCCCAGGTGCCACTTGCCGATGCACATGGACTTGTAGCCCTCTGTCTTCAGAATATCCGCAAGCGTTTTCTCATCCAGATCCATGCCATCCGGCGAGTTCGGGCCATAAGCACCCGCAACCTGGCTTCGGCAAGCATACCGGCCTGTGAGGAGCGCTGCTCGGGATGCGGAACAAATGGGGTGTGCGGTGTTGAAGCGCGTAAAGAGAACGCCTTCCTTCGCCATCTGGTCGAGGTGAGGAGTTTTCAGCGACGAGCCGTAGCAGTGGGGATCGCCGGAGCCCATGTCGTCACAGATGACGATGATGACGTTGGGAGGCCGCCGCTTTGTTTTGGAGTTGCCGCCCGCCTCCCCCCGAACCTCCGCAGGTCCGGCACCAACCGCTGACCCGGCAGCCGGCGCGGCCACTGTGCCCGCCACCGCTTTCACGAATGTTCTGCGATCCATTAAATGTCCCCCTCTATTTTTTTATCAGGCAACCGGCAAGCTCACAAAGCCCCGCTTTCTTTTTCCGGCGCACACGGCATGCACTCCCAATCGGAGCGCACCCGAAGTGTACCCGATATCATCTTCTCAATACCAGATTACCTGAGCGATCAACTTCACATGAATAATCCGGCGGAACCACGGTCGTGGCGGTGTATTCCACAATCACCGCGGGGCCGCGCAATTTGGCTCCGGGGGAAAGGCGTTTCCGGTCGTAAATTCCCGTAGGGTGGGGTTTACCTCCAAACCATACTGGCTTTTTCTTAATGAGCGCCTGCTTAGTTCCAGATGACCGGCTGGCGCAGATATTCTTCTCAATCTCTGCGGCTGAAATCCCAGGGCCGAGGTTCCTTCGGGATAGCAGACTCCCAACCCCTAGAGTCTGCGCCAGCCCGATGGGTTGCATTCGCGGTTTAGGCGTGGGGATCACCACGCGCAGGCGCAAGTTCACGATTTCGAGCGGGCGGGCGGGGTCGGCGTGGCCGTAGGCGCGGGTGTGAGCGTGGGTAAAGTGTTCGCGAAACTTGGCAGTGAAGGGAACTGACAATTCATACGATTGGCCCAGGTAGCGGACGTCGAGCCGGCGCGTTACCCGCGCCCGCGCCGTGTTGAACCCCTCGCTGCGCAGTTCGGCAAAGGCTTTACGGTTGAGCGCGGCGAAGCGGCGGTCGATTTCACGCACTAACCCTTCCAGCGGACCTTGGAGTAGTGGCGTAACGTCGCGGTCCCGGCGGGGCGGGATAGTGGTAGCCACGGTCAGCGCCTTTCTGACCGTGGGCTTTTCGAACATCGGGACGTACCCACGGTCAGGAAAGCTTTGACCGTGGCTACCAGATCGCTCGGCCGGCACGGGCATCAACACCGACTGTGAAACGTCGCGCGCGACGTCAGAAAGCAGCATTCCCAGCGCGGAAAAAGCTCCGGGATTTTGCGGAACGATGACGGCGGGCAAATCGAGGGCGCGGGCCAAATCCGCTGCGTGCAGGCCCCCGGCGCCTCCGTAGCAAATCAACGCGAAGTCACGCGGATCGTGGCCGCGCTCGACGGAAATCACTCGCAGGGCCTTTTCCATCGTGGCGTTGGCGACGGAAATGATTCCCGCGGCGAGTTCTTCCACGGACTTGAACCCCGCGCGGCGGCCGGGCCCGGAAAGAAACGCTTGAAATCCCCGGCTCACGGCCGGCGCGTCAAGATGAAACGTTCCACCCAGGAAATCTTCGGGGTCGAGGCGGCCCAAAATCAGGTTGGCGTCCGTCACGGTCAGGTTGGTGCCGCCGCGCGCGTAGCAAATCGGTCCGGGAGAGGCTCCGGCGCTGGCGGGGCCGACGCGCAGAGCCCCACCGGCGTCGAGCCTTGCCATCGAGCCTCCGCCCGCCCCCACCGAGTGCACGTCCAGCACCGGAACGGCCACCGGCAATCCGGTCAGCAGAGTTTCGTTCGTCGTGCGCGGCGCGCCGTCCAGCAGGCAAACGTCCGTGGAGGTGCCGCCCATGTCAAAACTGATGGCGCGCGCAATGCCCAGTTGTCTCGCCAGCCACTCCGAGGCTATGACGCCGCCGGCAGGTCCGGAAAGAATCGTGCGCACGGGCTCGCGGCCGGCGCGCGCGGCGCTGGAAACCCCGCCATTCGATTGCATCACGTAGACGCGCTCCTTCCGCGCCCGCTCGACGCTTGACCCGAGCGCCTGAATCCCCGATTCCAAGTTCTGCAGGTACGCTCCCATTCGGGGCGCCAGATAGGCGTTGATCACCACCGTCGAAAGGCGCTCAAATTCGCGAAATTCCGGAAGAATTTCGTGCGAAATCGATAGCGGCAGGCCCAGCTTGCGGAGCACCGAGGCTACGCGCCGCTCATGCGCGGGGTTCGCAAACGCGAATAGGAAACACACCGCCAGCGATTCCGCGCCTGACTTTTTGACGCGCTGGATGGCGCGCGCGATTTCCGCCTTCGAAATGGGAAGGAGAATCGAGCCGTCGGCGGCGATTCTTTCCCTCACGCCGAAGCGGCGCGCGCGCGGCACCAGGGGGGGCTCGCGCTGAACGTTGAAATCATAAAGCTGAGGCCGCGCCTGACGGCCGATTTCCAGCAGATCCTCGAAACCCGCAGTGGTGAGCAGCGCCACGCGCGCACCCCGGCGCTCCAAAAGACAATTGGTCCCAACGGTTGTGCCATGAATGACTTGCAGAGCGGCATGAGGCTTTGTGACACTTCGCGCCTGATCATTTTTCGTGCGCTTTTCGACCGCAATCTCGGCCAGTCGCCGCACGCCGTCAACAATCGCTTTGCTGACGTCGGCGGGAGTGGAGAAAAGCTTCAACACCTTGATTCGCCCGCCGCTCAGCACAACGCAATCCGTGAATGTGCCGCCGGTGTCGACTCCGATGCGCATGGGTGAAGGCAGAATGGATCTCTCCGCGAGAGATTGTAACGCGCGTCCATTCTAACGGAATCACGCGGCGAGGGAGAAGGCAGGATTAATGTTGGTCCACGCCGAGCGGAAACGAGGCGCGCGCGGTGAGGGAAACTCCGGCGCGTTCACCCTTGAGAAGCTTGTAATAGCCGGCCGCCGCAATCATTGCCGCGTTGTCCGTGGAAAGTGCCGGTGACGGGAAAAATACCGGAAGCCCCAGGCCCTTGCACCGGTCGGTGAATTGCTGCCGCAGGAGCGAATTGCAAGCCACTCCGCCTGTGACGAAAACGTTTTCGACTTGCGAGCCTTCCGCCGCGGCGAGCGTGCGCTCCACCAGGTCCTGCACCACGGCCTGCTGGAAGCTCGCGATGAGATCAAGAGTCGCTTGCGAGCAGCGCGCTCGAATCTCGTCCAATGTTGGTTTATCCACAGTTCTTCGCCAGGCCCGGCGCTCCTCGGCCTCGCGCGCAAGGTCTGTGCCGCGCACTCGATAGAGCACGGCAGTTTTCAGTCCGGAAAAACTGAAGTCCAACGGATTTCCACGCATCCTGACGCGGCCGAAGTCTACGACGCCGGCATATCCGAAGCGGGAGAGCTTATCGATTACCGGCCCGCCGGGGTACCCGAGGGCAAGCAATTTCGCAACTTTGTCGAAAGCTTCGCCGGCAGCATCGTCACGCGTGTGGCCCAGTTGGCGATAATGGAATTGCGGCTGCTCTGCGGTTGCCGATTCGGAGGAAACATAGAACAAGCTGGTGTGACCTCCCGAGACCACCAGCGCGATGGCGGGAAGGCTCACTCCCGGGACCGTCTTGCCGGCAGCGCGATCGATTTTGTTTTCCAGCAGCACAGCGTGGACGTGGCCTTCCAGGTGATTGACTCCGACCAGCGGTTTGCCGAGTGATAGCGCCAGGGTTTTGCCATAAACCAATCCCACCAGGAGCGAGCCGATCAAGCCGGGTCCTTCAGTAACAGCGATGGCGTCCACGTCGCGGAGGGTTATCTCCGCGCGTTGGCAGGCTTCCTCAACCACCGGCTCAATGGCGCGCAAGTGCTCGCGCGAAGCGAGTTCCGGCACCACGCCGCCGTATTTCTCGTGGGTCAAGACTTGCGAGGCAACGACGCTCGCGCGAATTCGTGCTCCGTCGGCCACAACTGCCGCCGCGGTTTCATCGCAACTGGACTCGATTCCTAAAACCAGCATGAAGTTTCCTCGAAATTTATCTTAGCACATGCGCGCTGATTGACCTGCACCAACAGTCGTGGTGGACGGCGGCAGTAGATTCGCGGACAAGCTTTGACGAAGCCGCGAGGGAGGGTTAAACTGCGAGTGAGGGCGCGAAGGAGAGGCGTCGAATAAGAATTCAAGCGAGGACAAATGCAGATTCGCAAGGCGGTATTACCCGTAGCGGGGCTCGGCACGCGTTTTTTACCCGCCACCAAGGCCCAGCCCAAGGAAATGTTGCCCGTCGTCGACAAGCCGCTCGTTCAATACGCAGTGGAGGAGGTGGCGGCTTCCGGCATCCCCATGGTGGTTTTTGTCACCGGACGCGGCAAGCAGGCCATTGAAAATCACTTTGACGTTTCCGCGGAGCTCGAGCAGGAGTTGGCGGGCAGAGGCAAGGAAGGTCTTCGCCGCGAGATGCGCTCCATCTCCGGCATGTTGCGCTTCGCTTACGTGCGCCAGCAAATCGCCAGGGGCCTGGGTGATGCTATTCTGACCGCGC
The DNA here is from genome assembly GCA_030040295.1 of Terriglobia bacterium. Taxonomy (GTDB): domain Bacteria; phylum Acidobacteriota; class Terriglobia; order UBA7540; family UBA7540; genus Bog-366. The sequence continues at coordinate 10,219 of JASHTZ010000090.1, forward strand.
GCAACCTGGTGGAAGAGGAGCCTTTCGCCGTGCTGCTTCCCGACGACGTCATCGTGAGCCAAATTCCCTGTGTTCGGCAAATGATGACCATTTATGAGCGATATGGGCATAGCGTGATTGCCATCCAGAGGGTTCCTAAGAAATCGGTTTCGAGTTACGGAATCATCCGGGGGCGTCCGGTGCCCGACTTCGATTGCCCCGGCCGGCTTTTCCGGATTGATGACATGGTTGAGAAGCCCGCGCCGTCGCAAGCGCCCTCCAACCTGGCGGTGATCGGACGCTATATTCTGAACCCGGGGATTTGGAAGGCGCTCACAACTGTGGTTCCCGGGGCGGGCGGGGAGATTCAACTGACCGATGGGCTGCGG
>JASHTZ010000091.1 GCA_030040295.1 Terriglobia bacterium
AAGGATAAGCGCCCGTGAAGGTGGCATCAGCAAAACGCGGGAGCCCCGGGGCATTCTCGGATCCTAGCCCGCTGCTGTTCCTGTCGTAGGGCGGCTGAATCCGGGATTCGAGCACGAGCGCCACGGGCTTGGCGTCTCCAGCTTTCGCCCAGATGGCAGGAAAGGCATAGCTCAGATCTTTGCCCTTATCAGGACGATTGAAGATTTCCCAGTCCCGCAGTTGCCCGCGTCCCCCAAGCGAGACCGTGCCGGTGCCAATGCCTCCAAGCGGGAAGGCGATCTCTTTCAGGTTGCGGCCGGTAAAGGTTCGGGGAAACTCGACTCGCGCTGCGGGCACAGCGGATGTCGTGGAAGTTGCTGCGGACTGGCCGCTGCCTGAGCCGGCTTGTCCGCCAAATGAAGGCCTGCCCAAAGATGTGCCAAGAGCCCCTCCTGCGGCAACACCTTTCAGGAAATCCCGTCGCACATACTTTCTTTGGCGTTTGTCGGGCATTCTAGACATTTTGTTCATGTACAATGACCTTCTGGGGCATCCCAGGAGAAACCAACGAGCGGTTGCATTCGGGAGCTCGCCGGAGGCCAACTCCTTTGCCGCGCCAACGCCAGTATGTCTACGGCCGTCTCAAAATTCAACCGATCTGCTCTTGCAGCTTCACTGCTCGGCTTGCTCGTTGCCGTAAACGCAATCAGCCAGAAGGGGCCATCCTTCCAGATTGAGGGCATCGTGCGCGACGCGACGGGCGCTCCCGTGGCGGGCGCGGAGGTCACGCTGAGCAACCCGCCGTTTCGCACAAGTCAAACCACCGACCACGACGGGAGATTCCATTTCGAATCGGTACCGGTTGATTCAGGTACGCTCACAGTGAAAAGCGCAGAGTTCACTCCCGCCGAGCAACCGTGGAACGCGCGCACGCAAGGCTCGCGACCAATCGAGATCACGCTCGCACCCCGGGGGTTCACCGAGCGCCTGACCGTCACCGCCACGCGCACAGAGCAACGTGTGAGCGACACGGCTGCGAGCGTGGCAGTCTTGAGCGATGATGATCTCAGGTCCAGCGGCGGCATCACACTCGACGACGCGCTTGGCCAGGTTCCCGGCTTCATGCTCTACCGCCGCAATGGCAGCCTGACGGCCAATCCCACTTCACTCGGCGTCTCGCTGCGCGGCGTGGGAACCAGCGGTGCCAGCCGCGCTCTGGTAATCTCCGACGGCATTCCACTCGGCGATCCCTTTGGTGGCTGGGTTTATTGGGATCGCATCCCTTCCACATCCGTCGAGTCCGTAGAGATAGTGGAAGGCGGAGTCTCCGATCTCTACGGCGGTGACGCGCTGGGGGGCGTCATCAATATTATCCCGCGCCGCCCGCTGGATTCTTCCCTCAGCTTTCAAACATTTTACGGCAACGAAAAAACGCCCGAGGCGTCACTCACGGGCAGCCTGCGACGCGGCGCGTGGATCGGGCTTGCCTCAATCGAAGGTTTTTATACCAGCGGATACGTTGACGTCCTGCCGCCGCTCGAAGGCACCATCGATACGTCTGTGGCTTCCGAACACGGCAACGCCCAACTCAAGCTTGAGCGCCTGTTCGGCGATCAGGCTCGAGTGTTCGCGAGCGGATCGATTTTTGAAGACTCGCGCAAGAACGGCACGCCTCTGCAAAACAATGACACCCGCCTGCGCCAAATTGCCGTGGGTGCGAATTGGCAATCGCCGGCGGCGGGGGCGTTCACGTTTCGCGCCTATGGCGGCCCGGAGGATTACGACCAGTCGTTCTCCTCGATCGCCACGAACCAGGATAGTGAAACGCTGACCGACATTCAGCGCGTGCCGTCGATTCAGGCTGGGCTCGGGGCGCAATGGACGCGTACGGCGGGCGATTACCAGACGCTTGCCGGGGGATTCGACGGACAGGAAGTGCGCGGCGCGAGCGACGAGCTGATGTATTCCGGCGGCACCGGCTCCACCGCCGTGGGAGCGGGCGGCCGCCAGCGCATCTGGGGAATCTACGGCGAGGACATCGTGCGCATCGGAGCGCGTGTGCTCATCACCGGCGGCGTGCGCGTGGACGACTGGCGGAATTTCGATGCGCTCTCCGTCACCCGGCCAATTTCCACGACGGGTCCTTTGCAGGTGGATGATTACGTGCCGCGCACCGAGCAGGCGCTGAGCCCGCGCCTCTCCGCGCTTTTCCGGGCGCGCAACAATTTCGTCCTGAGAGCTTCCATGTATCGCGCGTTTCGCCCGCCCACCTTGAACGAGCTTTACAGGAATTTTCGCCAGGGTAATACTCTTACACTTGCTAATAGCGGCCTGACTGCCGAACAATTGACCGGCGCGGAAGCAGGAGCGAGTTACAGCACGTGGGAAGAACGGCTTAGCCTGCGCGGCACATTTTTCTGGAGCGACGTAAGCGATCCCATCGCCAACGTGACCCTTTCCACCACGCCCAGCCTGATCACACAGCAGAGACAGAATCTGGGCGAAACGCGCTCGCGGGGCGTTGAGATGGAGGCGGAAGGACGCGCGACGAACCACCTTACTTTCACCGGGGGCATGCAATATGTTGCGGCCACCGTCACCAGCTTCCCTGCCGATCCACAACTGGTGGGACTGTTCGTGCCCGAAGTTCCCCGGCACGATGTGACACTACAGGCCCGATACGCGCGCCCGCATCGCCTGACCGCGTCGCTGGAAGCGCGCTTCGTGGGCTCAACTTTCGACAACAGTCCGAACACGCTTCTCCTGAATCACTACTTTGCGCTCGATGCGGAGGCCGCGCGGCCGTTGGGGCACGGCATGGAAATTTTTGTGGCCGGAGAAAACCTTCTTGACGAACGCTACGATGTCGCGCGCTCGCCGTTTCTGACCAACGGCCCGCCAATTCTTTACCGCGCCGGGTTCCGGCTGACAATGAGGTAGGGCAAAATTAATATCTGCCCGATTCCTTTCGAAGGGAAATCAGAACTGCTTTGGGAGGTCGGCTTGTTTTAGAACAGCGTTGGCGGTATGGCGGGACAGAATTTTGTGATCGACGGGAAAGCGGCGGTTGGTGATAGGGCTATACCAGATTTCGTGATCCCCGCGTCCGGGGCGTTCATAAGAGCATCCGTGAGCACGAAGAACTTCTTTGAGCTTCGGCGTGTAAGTTGCCATCAGGGGGCCACGGGCACGCAGGCGGTCTCTTCATGGTGGGCACGAACGAGCACGCTGACCGACTTTTGCCCCGGTTCGAGGCCGCCGTTGAGCTCAAATAATTCCGGCACCAAAACCCGAACCTTTTCCACCAGGGCATTCATGGATTCAGCCTCCGCCACCAAGCCAGGGATGTCGTCGCTCTCCGCAACCCAAACTCCCGCTTCCGTATCCCAACGCGCCTCGACGTGATAAATACAACTCATTGCCCGCCACTCCCAACGGTGGATTAGCTCACAGCAACAGCAACGGCGACGATGCCGATAACACACCATACGCCAACTGCTAACTGATGGCTCGCCGGCTTATCTTCGACAGCCCACCGAATTACGATCTCGCAATTAGCCTTCGTGAGGTGCCAAGGAAGCCCTTCCTGGCTTTGAAGTCGGTCAATCACGCGGTGTGCTTGCTGAGGGTTAGCGGGAACCCATAGATATTCGCAGGGCTGCCCACCTGAAAAGTCTTCAAAGTCAGTACATCGCAGTGCGTCTGACTTCTGCGAGTGCCATACGCGAGGGTAGCCCTTTGAGTCCCATCCGTAGCCAACTACGCCCCAATGCATCACTCCTGGAAAAAGCGTACTGTGTACTCGAAGCACTGTCCCTGGGGTCAGATCAGCTATCGGTATTTCATTCATAAAGTCCCCTATCGATTAATCTTACCTCTTGGTTCGCACAGTTGGCAACCGTGAGCTTTCGGAGGACGTTGGAAAGGCGGCATTTGAAATCTCTCGCCTCCCCGGCGTATCATGCCGCTTCGTTTCCTGAGGAGGACTTCCGACCGTGCCCCGTGGGATTGATCGCCGCAGATTTCTGAAGCATGGCGCTTCGACCTTGCTCGCCGCCTCGGCCTGGCCCGGCGTAATTCCCGCCGCGTCACCCGAGGTCGATTCGAAGCACGAGTGGCGCGTCTATCACGGCAATTCCGCGGCATGGCATTACTCACCGCTCGATCAGATCAATCGCGACAACGTGCACCAGCTTCGGGTGGCCTGGACGTATCACACCGGAGACAGCCGCCGCAAACCTGCCACCACCATTGAGTGCAATCCGCTCGTGGTGCACGGCGTAATGTACATTACCACCGCGCAATTGAAGCTCTGCGCGCTTGATGCGGCGACGGGGAAACTGTTGTGGCGGTTCGACCCCTTCCAGGGGACGCCCGCCGACAAGCCGCGCGGAGTGAATCGCGGCGTTACTTATTGGGAAGACGGCGACGACCGGCGAATCTTCTTTGTCGCGAATGCCCACCTGATGGCGTTTGATGCGCGCACCGGAAAGCTCATCCAAAAATTTGGTGAAAACGGAAGCGTGGACCTGAAGCTCGGCATGGGGCGTGACCTCACCGAGCTGACCTACGACGTCACCTCACCGGGAATAATTTACAAGGATCTGATCATTCTCGGAGCAATGTGCGGAGAAGGTCCCGAACCCGCCGCGCCCGGCCACGTGCGCGCCTTCGACGTGCGCACCGGCGAGGTGGCCTGGATTTTTCACAGTCCTCCGCAGCAGGGGGAATTCGGCAATGAGACTTGGCCGGACGATTCCTGGCGGACCACGGGCGGCGCCAACGATTGGGGAGGAATGACGCTGGATGAGAAACGCGGCTGGGTCTTCGTCTCGACGGGTTCCTGCGCTTTCGATTTCTACGGCGGGCAGCGGCTGGGCGCCAATTTGTTCGCCAATTGCCTGATCGCGCTGGACGCCGCTACCGGTGAGCGCATCTGGCACTATCAGGTGGTACATCACGATTTGTGGGACCGCGATCTTCCCTGCCCCGCGACGCTCGTCACGCTCACCCTCGACGGTCGACAGGTGGACGCCGCAGTTCAACCCACCAAGTTCGGGGAACTCTTCATTCTCAACCGCGAAACCGGCAGGCCGCTTTTCCCCATTGAAGAACGTCCCGTGCCGCCCTCCAATGTCCCCGGCGAGCAGGCCTGGCCCACCCAGCCGCAAGTCCTGAAGCCGCCGCCCTACACGCGCCAGGAATTCACCGAGGCCGACATCACCAACATTTCACCGGAAGCGCACGCCTATGTCCTGGAGACTTACCGGAAGTTGCAGCACGGCTTGTGGCGCCCGCCGAGCCTGGAGGGCACGGTCATTTTTCCAGGCTGCAACGGCGGGTCAAACTGGGGCAGCGGCTCGTTCGATCCCACCACCAACTGGTTTTACATCAACTCGCATGATGAACCCTACATCATGACGCTGGTACCCGCGCCCAAGGGTTCCGGTTATCCGTATACCCACACGGGATACAACCATTTTGTCGATCAGGAAGATTACGCCGCCATCAAGCCACCGTGGGGGCAGCTCACGGCCTTCGATCTGAACTGCGGCGAGATCGTTTGGCAAAAGGTGCTGGGCGAGCACAAGGAATTAACCGCGCGCGGCATTCCGCCGACAGGCACGCAGAATATCGGCGGCTCCGTCTGCACGGCGGGCGGGATCGTGTTCATCGGTTCCACGCAGGATGAAATGTTCCGGGCCTTCGACAAATCCGACGGCAAAGTCCTATGGGAAGCGAAACTTCCTGCCGGCGGCTACGCCACACCCTGCACCTATGAGGCCGGAGGCAAGCAGTACGTGGTGATCGCGGCGGGCGGCGGGGGTAACCCCCGCACGCGCTCCGGCGACGCGTTTGTGGCGTTTGCCCTGCCGGGATGAAATTCTTGCGCAAATTCGTAGGTCGCGGAACCGACGCGCTGAGATCTATAAAGATCTCGCCGGTTGGCTCGTCTCATCTGCGGCCCGCTTTGGGCATCTCGACACTCGTGATTTTCCTTGTGGCGCTTGCGGCGAGCAGCAAAGTCCGCGCACAGAACAAGCCCTCCGCCTCGCCGTCCGCAAAGCCTCAGCCCATTCCCTTCAGTCACAAGTTGCACGCGCAATTCCTGCGCGAGTGCCAGGATTGCCACAAAATTTCCGGCGACGGCTGGACGATGGAATATCCGCCAGAGGGGAAGTGCATGACCTGCCACGCCACGATCAAGGCAGACAGCCCGGCAATCAGGAAACTCGCCAATTATGCGGCCCGCAAGGAGCCAGTGCCCTGGGTGCAGGTTTATGAGGTTCCGGATTACGTCTACTTTTCACATCGGACGCACACGACGAAAGCAAAGCTCGATTGCGAGATCTGCCACGGCCCGCTTCGCGAGCGCGAGGTGATCGTCAAGGAAAAGTCCACCAGCATGCAGGCCTGCATCGATTGCCACAAGCTGAAGGGCGCACCGACAGGCTGCCGCACCTGCCACGATACGGTGTAACGTGCCGCCAGCGCGAGGAGTCAGGGCCTGGCCGGGTACGACTTTGACATTCCGTTCCGGCTGTTGGTCACAGTGAACGCCCCGTCAGACTGCGCGGAGAGCTTGATCCAGCTCACCTTCGCGTCTTGATCCACATTGACGATGAAGGGTTCGGGGGAATTATTTTCCTTGCCGGCGTTTTGGGCGTAATGCAACTGCCACACGTCCTCGATACCCGGCGAAGTTCGGACGGTGTGCATCGCCTCCGCCTCTCCCCCCTTAGTGGCGCCGTTGTTGGTAATGGCCACGCGCGGATGGAGCGCATCGACAATGGCGGGCGAATTCGACAGGTCAAGCCCGTGGTGTGTGACGAGGTAAACGTCCACTCTCCCAATCCGGTTGTTCGGGCAAACCAGCGCCAGCTCCTTGTTCCAGGTCAGGTCGCCGAAATCCACCATGCGAAATTTGCCGAAGGAAATCACCATGCCCACTGACTGGGCGTTCTCCGAGGGATCGAAGGCGCGAGGAGGCGAGGAGGCGCAGTACGGATTCGGAGCGCCCCCGCCCGGCAGAGGCCGCTGAATGCACTGACCTGCGGCGGTGACCACGCGCACGTCAATCCCTTGGATGGGAATCTGATCGCCCGGCCTGGCAATCAGATGGGACGTACGGTCGCGCACCTGCACGTAGGCTTTGAAGAGCTCCTGCGCGGCTGGGCTGGTTTCCACGCTCGTCCCGTGGTCCACGAAAGTGCCGATGGGAATCCGCTCGGCCAGTTGTGGCACGCCTCCCACGTGATCGACGTGAAAGTGTGTGATGACCACGTAATCGAGGCGCGTGACGCCGGCCAACTTGGCGACGCTCACAATGCGATCCGCGTCGCGGCCATCGTGGTCCGGCCAGCCCGTATCCACCAACATCGATTTGCCGGAAGGACTGACGAAAAGCGTTGATTGCCCGCCTTCGACGTCAATGAAATAAACGTCCAGAGTGTTCGCGGCGCGCAACGGCGAGCTTAGAAAAACCATAACGGCGATGAATATGAGTTTACGCATGACTGGAATACTACCACTTCGGTTGAATGGGGGAAATGAAGGTGTTGGTTTTTGAGAGTCCCAAGGGTGGGAGGCGGGTTCTAATTCCGCTTTCGCCGGCCGCTGCCGGACCG
>JASHTZ010000092.1 GCA_030040295.1 Terriglobia bacterium
ACCGCGCGCACACCGCGACGAAGGAATTCTTCTCTGCGCCGGGGGAAACTGACTTGACGGCACATGTGAATTTCAGCGCCTTGGTCGACGCCGGGAAGGCCGTAGGACTCGAGTTTGTGGGATTTACTACACAGGAGAAATTCCTGATGGCTCTCGGCGAAGCCAATCAATTTGCGGATATTTACGATGTGGGGCAAAATACCAGAGACAGGCTTCAAGCAAGATTAAAACTTAAAACATTACTATCTCCAGAGGGCATGGGAATAATCTTCAAAATCCTTCTTCAAAGCCGAGGCGCAGACGGAACGCGGTTAACGGGCTGGAAGTTTGCGCGCACTGCAGCGGGTGGCCCGGCGCAGGGCTCTTAACTCGACTGCGTTTGCGGTTTGTAAGGCTTTTGGATGTAGCGATTTGCTTCATCCAGTGCCCCCTGAGTATTGTCGTTGGTTTGCAAGGCGCGTTGATACTCATTCAGTGCTCGGTCGCGCTGGCCCGTTACGTCGAAGATTTCACCGAGTTTCAGGTGCGCCCAGACTTCGGTCCATTTGGGATTCAGGTCGCCATCCAAAACGTGGCGGAATTCCTCCATGGCCGCGTTATAGTTGCGCAGTTTAAAATGGATTTCCCCCAGGCGGTAATGCGCCAGCGAACTGTTGCTGTTGATCTCGAGCACGTCCTGGTACTGCTTGATCGCGTCGAGGTAAGCCTGTTCCTGCACCAGTTGATCGGCTCGGGCCATCTCTACCTGGTATTTGGTCTGGTCATCGAATTTCAGGATACGGCTGGCGGGGTCCACCAGGACGCGCAAGGGTTTGGTGCGCGTGTCAATGGTGAAATCGGCGGTGGTTCCCACCATTTCAATCCGCTCCGTGACGGGCCTGGAGCCCTGGCACATCACGCGCACCTCCACCGGCATGCGGAAAATGTCCAGATCCTGTTGCATCTTGCCCACCACCTGATACCCTTTTTGTAACCTGTAAACAGCCCAGGAGCGCTTGAATTGGGGAACGCCGGTGGAGTTCACCCACTGCGCGAAGAAAAAGGTGAGCTCCTGCTTGGAGGTCTTCTCTGCCAAGCGTTGAAACTCATCTGTGCTGACGGTTTTCCACGCATACTGCTGGGCGAGCGCCTTCAAAGTTTGGTGAAAGGCATCGTCACCAATGACCCAGCGGAGCATGTGAAACACCATGGCGCCCTTGTCAAAAACAATCGACTGATACTCCGGGGTGAACTCATGCAATTGCGCCGCCTGATCGATGGGGGCTACCCCTTCATGCGTAAGCGCGCCAATTGCTGTCTCATTCATCAGGTCTTCGAAGGCCGCTTCGCCGGCGGCCTCCTGCACATAGAGCGCTCTGGAATATTGGGCGAGACCATCATCAAGGAAGGCGTCGTTGAGAGTCGCGGGGCTCACCAGGCATCCCCACCACAAGTGCGATATCTCGTGGGCCAGCAGGCGGTAATTTACGGGGTTCGTAAACCCCCGCGAGGCAAGAGCCACGACGCCGGGAGTCGTGTAACCACCCACCGTGTCGTCACCGATCTCAACAATCGAAAGGTGAGCGTCGGGCAGCGGACCGAAGATGTCGCTATAGAAAGCCAATATCTTGGCCGCCGTGTCGCCATAACTTGCGGCAAGACCTTCATGGCCGGGCTTGAGGTAGAGCGCGATGTCCGCGCCGATCGCCGTGGCCGGCTGCACGGAATAATGTCCTGCGATCACGGTTCCCGGAAACGATGCTTGGTCGAATTCATAGGTGTAGGTGACCTGCCCGGTCTGCCGCTCCGGCACTCCTGCTCTTCCCGAGGCAATAACGGTTTCATCGGAAGGAACAGTGATGTTCATTGTTGCGGAAAAGCGATTCACCTTGTACCCGCTGACTGGAAACCACAAGCCGGGATAGAGAAGGTAGGTTCCTTCCGGACCGATGTATGCCACTTTGATGCCTTCCACCGGGCTGCCGTCTGCGGAATTGAGCACCCCTCCGTACTTCACGGTAATGGACGAAAGCTTACCGGAGGGCAGGGGATTCAAGAGGGACAGGTTCAGGAATTGCCCATCCTGTTTGTAGGAAACATCCTGGCCCGTAGGGTCGGTGACTTTCTCGACTCGCAGGTTGCTATTCAGCTCAAAGCTCAGCGCAGTGAGGTCCGAACTCGGAATGAGGTCGATGCGCGCTTTGGCGCTGAGCAGATGTTCGGAGGTGAGGATTTGGGCATCGATAACATAGTTCTTTACTTCGAAACGAGGAGCGCTGTTCTGCGCACAAGCCCACGCCACAGACAGCCCAACAGCCAGGCCCAGAATTCCCGCCCGCACGGTCATCCGAAGGTGCCACATCGGGACTCGCGATAAAAAGGCCGACTCCGCAGAAACGAAACGCAACATCTCTTGCTCCTCGCGCGTGTCGCCGACATTATGAATGCTCGTGTCCTTTGTGGGGAGGGGAAATGCTTCAAGTTCGAAATGGTCGGCGGATTTCATTATCAATGATGGACGCTTCCAGGTCGCGCCAAGCGACGCCGCCCCCACCTCAATTCCCGTACCCGATTTGGGAGGCGGGCTTCCATCCTGGTTCCGTCAGGATTTGCATCCCTTGGATTGGATTAGCGGGCTGACTTCCGCGTTGCATGCGGCCACAATCATTTTCGGCGAAACCATAGTAGCTCGGCAAGTTTATCCGGCGGCCACGGAGGAGGCGAGAACCGCGACGATGCCCTCCGCAGCCCGTTCGAGGGCTCCTCCGTTCCCCATGCGCTTTTTGACGGCTTGATATCCCTTGATCATCTCCTGTCGCGCCTCCGGGTGATCCAGCAAGTATTCTACCTGCGTCGCAAGGTTGACGGGGTTGAAATTGCCTTGCATCAACTCCGGGACCAACTCCCTACCCGCCAGGATGTTCACCATGCTGTAATAGGGAACATTCACCAGGATTTTTCCCACCAGCCAGGTAAGCGCTGAAACACGGTAGACCACCACCATGGGGCGCTCACGCAGTGCCGCCTCAAGCGTGGCCGTGCCGCTTGCTACAACGGTGACCTCCGCGTGTTGAAGCGCGTCGTAGGTCGCATGCACGGCGGTCCGCACCGTCGCCCGGCCCACGTAACACTCCAACAGCGTCGTTTCCAGCCAATGCGGATCGATTGTCGGCGCAATGGCCAACACAAATTGGAGCTTCCGGCGCACTGTCAAGCGCGTGGCCGCCTTGAGCATGACGGGCAGATTCGCGCTAACCTCCGACTGTCGGCTGCCCGGCAGCAAGGCAATCGTTTGCACGGAACTGTCCAAACCAACCTTGGCGAAAAACTCCTCGCGAGCCTGGTGCGGGCGCACCATGTCAATCAGCGGATGCCCGACGTACTCCACCGGCACGCCGGCGTTCTTGTAGATTTCCTCTTCAAAATCAAAAATGACAATCATCTTGGAGATACGTTTCTTAAGTTTCTGCACGCGTCCCTTGCGCCACGCCCAAACCTGCGGGCTGACAAAATAGACTACGGGAATTCGCCGCTTTTTCAGCCGCTTGGCGAGACGCAGGTTGAAATCAGGAAAGTCGATGAGGATGGCAAGCTGTGCGTGGCGGTGGTCCACTTCCTCCAGAAGCTGGTGGAACGCCCGGTAAACTCGGGGGATGCCTTTCACCACCTCCGTGATGCCGGCGATGGCGATCGTGTGCGCATCCACCACCGTGTTCACTCCGGCTTGCCGCATGGCGTCGCCGCCACAGCCGAAAAATTCCGCTCCGGGCAGTCGCGCGACAAGCGCGCGTGCCAATCCCGCGCCGAAGATGTCGCCGGACCGCTCCCCGGCCACGATCAGGATTCTGGGATTGCCGCTCTGGGTGCTGGGGGGAGAACTCTGATTGGACGACAAGGGATTCGGGCCTCGGCCAATTCTCTCACAAGACGGACGGGATTAGGACCTTTCCGGCGAAAGCTCCCGCCCGGCGAGCACACGGGCGGCAGGGATTTCCTGGTCCTTGTATTGAAGCTGGTAGAGCTTGAAGTAGATGCCGCGCTGTTCGAGCAACTCCTGGTGGGTGCCCACTTCGCGGACCCGGCCTTTGTGCATCACCACGATCTTACTGGCGTTTTGAATGGTGGAAAGGCGGTGCGCGATCACAAGCGAGGTGCGATTTTCCACGAGGCAGCGCAAGCCTTCGCGCAGCATGTGCTCGGTTTCCGGATCGACGCTCGAGGTGGCTTCGTCGAGCACCAGAATGCGCGGATTGTGCGCCAAGGCTCGCCCAAAGGAGAGCAACTGTTTCTGCCCCACGGAAAGTGTCGATCCGCGCTCGCGAACCGGTTCCTGAAATCCTTGCGGCAGGCTTTCAATAAACCCGTCGAGCTTAACTTGCTTTGCCGCGTCGCGTACTTGCGCATCGGTAATGCCCTCTGTTCCCAGCCGCAGGTTGCTCGCGATGGTGCCGGAAAAGAGAAAGGGATCCTGCAACACGATGCCGAAATTTTTGCGCAGATCGTGCAAGCGCAAATCGCGGATGTCAATCCCGTCGAAGGTAATCGCGCCCTCCTGAATGTCATAAAACCGCAGCAGCAGGTTGGTGAGCGTGGTTTTTCCCGCGCCGGTGTGCCCCACCACCGCTACGGTCTCGCCGGGTTCAATTGTGAAGCTAACGTTGTCCACGACCTTTTGGTCGTCCTTATAAGCGAATCCCACCCGGCGAAATTCCATCTGTCCGCGCGGACTGGCGAGGGATTTGGCCTGCGGAGGATCAACGATCATAACGGGAGTATCGAGCAGCTTGAAGATGCGCTCCGAACTGGCCATCGCCGCCTGCAGCAAGTTGTACTTATCGCTTAAATCCTGAATAGGCTTGAAGAACCGCTGCGAATATTGAATGAAGGCAATGGCCGTGCCCACGCTGACGGCGTTGTGCAGGGCCATTCCGCCGCCCAGGTAAAGAATGATGGCGATGGCGATCACTCCCAGAAATTCCACGGTGGGATAGAAGAGGCCGTAAGCCAGGATGGAATCCTTATAAGCCTCCATGTGCGTGCAATTGGTGGACTCAAATTCGCAGAAGCTGCGGTCTTCGCGATTGAAAAGTTGCAGCACGGCCATTCCGGTGAGGTGCTCTTGTAAATAAGCGTTAATGCGTGCAATCGCCACGCGAATTCGGCGATACGAATCCCGCACGGCCCGGCGGAACATGGCCGTCACCAGGATGATCAAGGGCAGAACGGCAAAGGTCATCAAGGCCAGTTTCCAGTTCACCTTCAGCATCACCACGATGATGCTGAGGAGCGTGAAGAAATCGCCTAAGATTGCCACCACTCCGGAAGAGAATAGGTCGTTCAGCACATCCACGTCCGTCGTTACCCGCGTCACCAGTCGGCCGACGGGATTCCGGTCAAAGAAGGCCAGTTCGAGCCTCTGCAAGTGCAGGAAAATCTGCTTGCGCAGGTCGTACATCACCTTCTGGCCCACGAAATTCATGGCGAACGACTGGGAGAATTCCAGGAAGAAGCTGGCCAGGACGGTGGGAAGGAAAAGCGCAAAAGCAATCTGCGAAATTCCTACGAGCGGATTGCGGCTCAAAAAATGCGCGAGGACGGGCGGCAAATGCGGGTGTGAAGTGGGATCGAGGTAACGATCAACTTCCACCTTCATCAAATAGGCCGGAACCGCCTGGAGCATTCCGTAAAACAAAGTCGAAACGATCGCGAACAGCGTCAATTGCCAGTGCGGGCGGAGGTACGCAACCAATCGCCGCATCAGCCGCGAGTCATACGCTTTGCCGAGCACTTCTTCTTCTGGAGATGCGGGCATCAAAACCTCTGGAAGGCCTCTGCGCGGCGCCCTCCGATTGTTCAATCTTCTTTATCCAGCGCTTCCTCAATCAATTGCTTGTTGTAAAGCTCCGCGTAATGGCCGTTCAGGCTGAGCAGGTCCGAATGAGTGCCCTGCTCAACAATTTCGCCGCCGTGCAACACCACAATTTCATCGGCATTTTGCACGGTCGAGACGCGGTGCGAAATCAGAATGGTCGTGCGCCCCGCCATGACGCCGGTGAGCTGGCGGAGGATGGTCTCCTCGGTGTAAGTATCCACGCTCGAGAGAGCATCGTCCAAAATCAGAATGCGCGGGTCGCGAATTATTGCGCGCGATATGGCGGTGCGCTGTTTCTGCCCGCCGGAGAGCGTCAGCCCGCGCTCGCCCACCGTGGTGTCAAACCGCTTGGGAAAGGCGTTGATCTCGGGAAGAATGTTGGAAATTTCCGCCGCGCGCACCACCTGCGCTTCCGTCGCTTCCGGCGCGCCCAGCCGCACGTTTTCGCGGATCGTCTCGCTGAATAGGAATGTTTCCTGCGGCACGAACCCGATATCGTTGCGCAAAACGCGGAGGGGAATCTGCCGGATGGGCACGCCGTCAATCAGCACGCTTCCCGGCGGCGCGTCATACAGGCGCGGAATCAGGTTGACCAGAGTGGATTTTCCCGACCCCGTCGCTCCCACCACCGCCAGGGTCTTTCCAGCGGGAATGTGCAGGTTGATATTCTTGAGAATGGCCCGGCCGTTGTAGCTGAAGTTGAGATTGCGGAACTCGATGTCGCCCATCAGCGCCGTGACGGGTTCTTGCGGAACTTCGTGGTCGTCAATATCCGGCTTCGCGTCGAAGATGGTCATCAGCCGGCCCTGCGAGGCCAGTCCGCGCTCCACGAGGTTCGTTACCCAGCCGAGCGCAATGATGGGCCAGATTAAATTGATGAGATAGACGTTGAAGGCCGCAAAGGTTCCCACGGAAATGACCCCGCGCACCACGTGCCTGCCGCCCATCACCAGCACCACCATGAACGACGAGGCAAACATCAAGGCCATGCACGGCCACAGGAAGCTGGAGATCCAGATGAGCCCCTTATTTTTCTCCACAAAGTCGCGGTTCATCAAATCAAACGCCGCCATCTCCGCTTCTTCCTGGCAGAAGGCGCGGAGCACGCGCACACCCGCAATGTTCTCGCGCACGCGCTCGGTGAGCTCGGAATAAAGGGCCTGGATTTTTTCAAACTGCGCATGAATTTTTGCTCCGAAGAATTTCACCCCGGCGGAAACGAACGGCAGTGGAGCCAGCGTCACGAGCGTGAGCTTCCAGTCCAGGTCCAGCATCAAGGCAACGGTAGTAACGCCCATCACCAGCGTCGTGGCGGAGTACATGATTCCCGGCCCGAGCATGTTCCGAACCGAGTTCAAGTCATTGGTGAGCTTTGACATCAAATCGCCGGTGCGATGCTCCGTGTAGTAGCGCTGGGAAAGGCGCAGCAAATGGCGAAAGAGGTCGTTGCGCAGGTCGTATTCGATGTCGCGTGAAATACCGATCAGGATCCACCGCGTCCAGAATTGGAACACGGCCTTGAAAAGTGCTAACCCGATCAGCACTCCGGCCACAACGGCCAACTGCCGGAGGTGTACGGAGCGGGTTATATCATCAATCCCGGCCTTGATGACCAGCGGCACGAGCGCGCCCACGGTCTGGCCAATGGTAAGGCACACGAACCCTGTGACGTAGCGCCCCTTATAGCGCCGGAGGTACGGCCAAATGGGTCGGAAACGAGCCAGCACTTAAAACCTATTGATGCGGGTTTCTGATCTTGTCGGAAAACGAATTGCAACCCAGCTATTGGATTATAACGGAGGGAGAAGGTTACCTGCACTCGCTTTGCCTGTAGCGGCGGTCTGCGACCGCCGCCGGCGCTCGCAGGGCGCCGCTACAATACGTCATGGGCGTTATTCAAGATCACATCTCCCGCCGCCCTTCCAGCGCCTTGAGCATGGTTACTTCGTCCGCGTAATCGAGTTCCGAGCCCACCGGAATTCCCATGGCAATGCGGCTTACTTTCACGCCCAGGGGTTTGATGAGCCGGGAAATATAAACGGCCGTGGCTTCACCCTCAACCGTGGGACTGGTGGCGAGAATCAGTTCTTTCACCTTGCCGCCCTTCAGGCGCTCAAGCAGATTTTTCAGCTTCAACTGGTCCGGCCCGATGCCTTGCAGCGGTGAAAGCGTTCCGTGCAGAACGTGGTATTGCCCGTGAAACTCGCGGGTCTTCTCAACCGCGACAACGTTGTAAGGGGTCTCGACAACGCAAATCACCTCCGCATTGCGTTTGGAGTCCGTGCAGCACTCGCAGGGATCGAGTTCCGTGAGGTTGTTGCACACGCTGCACAGGCGGATTTTGTCCTTGGCGTCCAGGATGGCCGTCGCCAGGCGTGCCACGTCCTCGCGGGAGGCGCGCTCCAGGTGGAATGCGATGCGCTGCGCGGATTTCTGCCCGACTCCAGGCAGGCGCTTTAATTCATCGATCAGGCGAGCCAACGGCTCAGCGTAGTCTTTCATTGTTTTCGAAAGTGAGGGGAGCGAAACTCAGAGGCTGGCAGGTTGTAGGTCGTAGGTGGGAAAATTTGTTATTGCGGTTCTCCTGCCTGCCACATGCGGCCTACCACCTACCGGTTCGTCCCTTTCCTCAAGTTAGTCCAGGCAAATTCAGCCCGCCGGCCAAGCTGCCCATTTGGCTGGACATCTGCTCATCGACTTTTCGCGACGCTTCGTTGAAGGCCACCAGGAGCAGGTCTTGCAGCATTTCGAGGTCCTGCGAGGCAAACACTTCCGGGTCGATACGCACTTCGGTGAGATGCTTCTGACCATTCATTTTGACGGAAACCATTCCCCCGCCGGCCGCGGCCTCTACCAGCAATTCATCGAGTTGCTTCTGCAATTGCTCCTGGAACTGCTGAACTTGCTTCAGGATCTGTTGCATCTGTTGCAGGTTTTTCATCGCTCACTCCCGACTGAGGTCTTTCACGTCCAAAAGTGTGCCGTCAAATTTCCTGCGAAAAGCTTCCACGGTCTGGTCGCGTTCGGCGCGCTCGCGCGCGTTGGGCCGCTCCGCGCGAGTTCCCGTTTCCTGCTCTCCAAGTCTAACATAAATTCTCACCGGCTGGCCTAACACTTCCTCGGATGCGGCGCGAAGTGCGGCGTGTTGCTCGCGGCTCTTAACCATTTCCGCGAAAAAAGAGTCCTTCTGCGCAAATTCCACACTGACTTCACCCTCGGCGATTTGACAGCGTGCCACGTGCTCCAGGCAGCTCCCCAGAAAGTTTGATTTGGCGTAAACCTTGCCCTTGATGGCGGACCAGCGCGGGTCGTCGCTTGCGGGCGTCGGCGCCGCGGCCGCCGCGGTGGCTGTCCCTCTGACCGCGGGAGATTGCACTCCCCCGGCGCGGGGCCCTTCCGGCTGTGGCCTTCTGGCTTCCGGCTCACGGTTCGCAATCGGCCTTTCCAAATTCTCGGAGCGGATCTGCCTCGGCGCCGCAGGTGCAGCGGGTACCGGCGAGCCTGGGTTTGCACGCGGGGAGGAAGAATTGGTGGCGGATATTCCCGCGCCGCCCAATCCGCTCAGAAATGTTTCGAGCGACGCGAGCCGGCGAGCCTGCACCATTTTGACGAGAGCGAGCTCCAGATGGAAGCGCGGCGCCAGCGCATAGCGCATTTCGCCTTCAGCGCGCAGCAGGACGTTGAAGAAACGCGAGAGGTCCTCTTCGCTGAAGCGCGCCGCGAGTTCCGCGATCTGTTTTCGCTGCTCGCTAGGCACCTGGAGCAGCGAGCTCTCCGCGCCGCAGCTCCGCCCGATCATCAGGTCTCGGACGAAGCGCGTGAGTTCGCCGCAGAAATGCGCCAGCTCGTACCCCTCGGCAGCCAGTTGCCCCGCCATTTCCAAAACGCGGCGGGAGTCCGCGGCATTGACGGCCTTCATCATGTCCGCCAGCAATTCCGTGGGCACCACGCCCAGCACCTGGCGGACGCGTTTTTCATCCAAGCGTCCCCCGCACGCGGCGATCACCTGGTCAAGCAGCGAAAGGGCGTCGCGCACGCTGCCTTCCGCGGCTTGAGCGAGCGTCGAGATGGCGCCCTCGTCGGCCTCCACCTTCTCTTCGGCGATCACCGCGCGCAAACGATCGTAAATTTCCGAATAATCCAGCAGGCGAAATGCAAAATGCTGGCAGCGCGATTGGATGGTGGAGGGCAGTTTGTGCGCTTCGGTGGTGGCCATGATGAAGAGCGAGCGCGGCGGCGGCTCCTCCAAGGTCTTCAGCAGAGCGTTGAAGGCTTCCGTGGTCAGCATGTGCGCTTCATCGATGATGAAGATTTTGTAGCGGTCGCGCGCCGGCAGGTAGCGCACCGCCTCGCGCAATTCGCGAATTTCATCGATGCCGCGGTTGGAGGCCGCATCAATTTCCTGCACATCCACGGAATTTCCCGCAGCGATTTCCAAGCAGGAAGCGCAGGTGCCGTCTGGCGCGATCGTGGGGCCCTTTGCGCAGTTGAGGGCTTTGGCCAGAATGCGCGCCGTCGTGGTTTTTCCCACGCCTCGCGCGCCGGAGAAAATGTAACCGTGGGCGACGCGGTCGGTTTGAATGGCGTTCTTCAGCGTCTCGGTCACCACACGCTGGCCCACGACGTCATCAAACGTCTGCGGGCGATATTTGCGGGCGATGACTTGGTAAGACATGACGGGTTTCTGACCAGACTTCGGGTATTCTGCGGCACACGGAGAGGCTCGTTACCGTTGCTTCCTTCCGGACCTGGCGGGGTTCGCGAACATCCGTCGCACAGAGCCCGAAGTCTGATATCTTGCGCCTGCAAAAATTCGCAAGCGCGCTTTGTAAGTGCAACTCGATGGTAGCATGCGACGCAATGCGCGTCGATAGGTTTGAACCGCCGAAGGTGTAAGCCAGCTTTCGACTTGCCGCACACCCATCGAGCGAAGCAATACCTGACGGTGTAGTGGTGATTTTTCACCAGCCAGACTGCTCCCCCAAGGTGGCAGGGATCGACTCCCCCGGGCGAGTTTCTCGCCATAGGTCCGGCAAGTACGATTTCAATGTGGGAAGTATGGTTTCGGAAGTAACGCAGTCTTGCCGCTCCACCGCCTCTGGCCTTACGATCAAGTTCAAGTGCGACCAAGCAATGAACCACTGATCCTTTTGCCTGTCGTGCAACAGCGTGACTCGCGGTGGTGAAGGGCTGTACTTCTCCAACCCATGTTCTTCTGCCGTGGAGAAGATGATGTGTGTCATCGACTGCCCTACCCGAGAATGCTTGTCGAGCCCGGCGCGGACGCAGGCGCGAAGCACAGGAACCACGAAGGCAGTGAAAGGTGCCCAGTTTGCATTTTCACTCGGCAGGGTCTCTATCCATCTTGTAAGCCAATCCCACGATTCCTGTTTCGTCTTCATACTGGTAGAGTTTTGCAAAGGCACCGGGAGATATTAAGCGATTACACGTAATGTCAGGACCACCTATATTCAAGGCTTATGACGCCGTATTTGGAATTTGGCTGTCCGTAAAAGATTCAGCCCTTAAACCGGGCGAATGTCTTATCAAATTCCGCCTTAAGAATCGGATTAGGTTGGGGAAGGGCGTCTACGACGCGCTTGGCCCAGGCGAAGTATTGCCGCTTGCGTTCAGCGCTCCAGTCGGCGGGCGGGCTGGCCAGGATGGATCGCAAGTTCGAGATTTTGTCGGCCAATTTGAGCACCTGGGCGCGCGCGGATTTGTGCGGGGCGTTCGTCACTTGCAGTTCCTTGCGAACGTCTTTGGGAAGAGATTTGTCGTCTGTCATTTCGACCACCAAGGCGCTGATATCGCTGCCGAATGCCTGTTCGAGTTCCTTCGCCGTGGTGCCCGTATCCTCGATGGTGTCGTGGAGGAATGCCGCCATGACCAATTCAGCGTCCAGCACATCGCTGCTGTTCGCCGCCAATTGCGCTACTTCAATCAAATGGTTGACGTAAGGTTCCGCGGCGGCGCCCTTGCGCTTCTGGGCCGCGTGTTTTTCCGAGGCGAATTTAGCCGCGGCAAGGATTCGCTGCACGGGTGCGGCAGGAATCGGCTCTCTCGAGTTTACACTCATCAAGTCACCTTCGTTATAAATTTAGGTCACAAAAAAACTAACACAGGAATGGTTTCGAGCGCAGGAATTCGGCGGAGAAGAGTCTTC
>JASHTZ010000093.1 GCA_030040295.1 Terriglobia bacterium
TTGAACCTTACGACGAATATCTGCGCGCCTACCAGGTTGCCGGGGCGAAGGCGGACGTTCTCGACGCGATTCGCCAGGCCGGACGGTCAAAGCTCGGAGCGTCCACAATCACCATGACCGTTCCTGAGGGCGCCCGCCCCAAGTCCAGTTCCGGCGCTCCCGCTCCAAAGATTGTCCGCGTGTCCGGCGAAATGCAGGCGGCGCGGGTTATTTCCCAGCCACCGCCGGAATATCCGCAAATCGCCAAGACGGCGCACGTGCAGGGAACCGTCCGCCTGGCGGCTCTGATCGGCACGGACGGATCAGTGGAGGAATTGAAAGTCATCAGCGGCCACGCCCTGCTGATTAAATCCTCCATGGACGCGGTTTCAAAGTGGCGATACCAGCCCCTGAAGATAAACGGTGCGCCCGCAGAAGTGCAAACCGAAATCGACGTGAAGTATGTGCTGCTGCAATGATCGCGCTGCGCGCCTGGCGAAAATCGCGGGCGGAAGCGGGCTGCTGCGATTCCGGCAAAGGGGTTACCGTGTATCAATCGAATAGCATCATGCTCAAGATCGGGCTGGGGGTTGTTGCGCAATTTCTCGCAGCAAGTCTGGCGATTGCCCAGGCGCCGCCGGCGAGGCCGGCGCCCCCCACTCGCGATCCCCACACGCCGGGCTATGTGAAGGCAAGGGAATTACCGGATGGCAGTGTGCCCCCAGCGACGGCCGACGGCAACTTCATCGTCGGCCCCACGCACCGGCCTGCTGCTGAGATGACCGTTCATGACGGCGTGCCGCGAGGCGCGGTGATGGAATTCACCATGAGCTCGGCGGACAGCAAAATTTATCCAGGGATAGCGAGAGATGCAGGCACGTTCGGAACGCCCGATCCCACTGATCCGGCAAAACTGGTGGTGACCACCAGCCATCCCGCTCCTTACACGCGCCACATCGCCGTCTACGTGCCCAAGCAATATGTGCCGGGTAATGCCGCGCCCTTTATCGTCGGCGCGGACGGGCCTGACCGGCTCCTCTTCACCGCGCTCGACAATCTCATCGCCGAACATCGCGTGCCGGTGCTGATCGCCATCTCCATCGGGAACGGAGGCGGTGATGCTCAGGGCAGCGAGCGCGGCTTGGAATATGACACGATGTCAGGCCTGTATGCGGAATTCGTCGAGAAGGAAGTTCTGCCTCTCGTCGAGCAGAAGTGCAATGTAAAGCTTACGAAAGATCCCAACGGCCGCGCGACGATGGGCACCAGTTCCGGCGGCTCCTGCGCGCTGAGCATGGCCTGGTATCACCCGGAGCTCTACCATCGCGTTCTCACCTTCTCGGGAACGTATGTCAACCAGCAGTGGCCTTCGAACCCCGAGACTCCGCACGGAGCGTGGGAATACCATGAGAAACTGATTCCCCATAGCCCGCGCAAGCCGATTCGCATCTGGCTGGAGGTAGGTGACACCGACTTGCTTAATCCCAACGCCATGCGCGATGGAATGCACGATTGGGTGGCCGCTAATGAAAACATGGCCAAGGTGCTGGCCGCCAGACACTACCACTACCAATTTGTTTTCGTCCGGAATGCCAAACACGGCGACCGCCCCACTAAGCAGGAACTCTTGCCCGAGGCCCTGGAATACGTCTGGCAAGGCTACCCGATCGGGAAGTAATGAATAGGGACGCCATCCGCGGCCGGTGCCGTTCCGATTTTGCATTGCCCGAGCGCAGACTTTGACGTCGACTTCGGCGAATTCGCACGCGGGCAGGGTGCCGTTCGCTCCGCGCGAAAACTCGTCCAGAAAATTCCTCCCACCATTGCCGCGCGCTACAACGCGTTCCCACCGGGAAGTGAACTTACAGTTGAAGATTGTTGCGAAGGGCGACATAATGTCCGTTGCTCAATTCTGGAATCGCCTGGTTAGTAGGCTAGTTAGATTGCCTAAGTATACTAGCCGGCGCGAAGGCGGCCACTTGCGTTACGAGCAGGTAGCCGGCCTATGCACCCCGTGCCTGCGGAACGAAAGGATTAAAGACGTATGGACTGGAGAAGACGAACGCTGGGGCTATTATGCGCCTTTATCGCCAGTGTTTGTGGTGTTTATACGGCGGGCCCGGAACAAGCCGCAAGTCTGCAGCAGGCACGGCAGGCGATCCAGCACGTGGTGGTTCTCTATCAGGAGAACGTCTCGTTTGATCATTACTTCGGGACATATCCGCATGCTCTAAATCCCCAGGGAGAGCCTGCGTTTACCCCCCTCCCCGGAACTCCGAAGGTGGACGGCTACACCGGTGCACTGCTGCATCACAACCCCAACGCGAGTAATCCAAAAAACGAAAAGGGGCGCTCCAATCCCTTCCGGCTCGACCGCAGCCAGGCTGCCACGGCCGACCAGAGTCACAATTATCACGCTGAACAGCAGGCGTACGACCACGGCAGGATGGATCTGTTCCCAGCCTCCGTCGGCCATCCGGATGGCCCTCGTGTTCCCGGCGAACATCCCGGTGTTCTCGCGACCAGCGGTCTCACCATGGGTTATTTCGACGGCAACACGGTTACCG
>JASHTZ010000013.1 GCA_030040295.1 Terriglobia bacterium
TCGGTGGAGAAAACCCGCTTGATGATTTCGCTCTGGTCGGGCTTGCCCGGAACGATGGGAATGCTTCCGTCGGCAAGCGGCTTCAGCGCTTCCTCGCGAACGTCCAGGCGCAGGTCCATCTGGCGAGCGGTCTTGTCGGGACCGTGGCATTTGAAACAAGTGTCCGACATGATGGGCCGGATGTCGCGATTAAAGCCCACTTGCGCGCTCGCCGCGACCGGCAGAAGCGCGGCGACGAGGATCGTCGGATAAATAAGACGGAGTCTCATTCTTCACCCATCGAGCAGATGCAGATTAATTCAGACTGAACCCTGGGATTAAGACGCTACCTTGTGATTACGGTTCCCATTGTTACTCCGCCCAGCCAGCGATGCAAGATTAATGATGGCAGCCACGGTCAGCGCAGTTCTAAACGCGGGATTTTCCAATGTCGCCCACGCCAGCCGCGGTGGGTGCGACCACCCGAAGTATGGTAGTATGGCATTATGGCAATGCAAAAGGTGACCTTCAGCCTTCCTAAGAAGCTGGTGACGCAGTTCGCTCGCCAAGTCCCCGCAAGGCAGCGTTCGCGTTACGTTGCCGAAGCTCTGGCCTGGAAGCTGAAAGAGCGGGACCGCATTCTGGCGCGGGCGTGCGAAGTTGCCAACCGCAGTCGCCAGGCGCGGGCCGTCGAGCGGGAGATGGACGCCCTGGCCGACACGATCATGGAGCCCTGGGATGAACCCACATCGCGCTGAAATCTGGTGGGTGAATCTGGATCCAACGCTGGGCTCGGAAATCAGGAAAACCCGCCCGTGCATCATTCTGGGAACCAACGTCCTGAATGAGCGCAGGCGCACCGTGGTGATTGTTCCCCTCTCCACCGCCCCCCAGGCCGCCCCGCCCCTTTTGGTCCCGGTTGTCTGCGCGGGAAAGCCGGCCGTGGCCGTCATCGACCAGATTCGCGCCGTGGCCAAGGAACGATTGCAGCGCCGGATCGGAGAACTTTCCTCCAGCGACCTCGCCAGCGTGGAAGAATCGCTGCGAATCATTCTGGAACTTTAGACGCAATCCCCACCATGACGCGCAAGGTGGCCGAAAAGGTTGCCGGAACCTTATCCCTCGATCGAAATTCCGCTTGACCGTAATTGTACTAAGTGGTAATAATGGCAACCCTGTTACTTAAAGCCTCTGCCAGGAATTTGTAAATGGGGGGAATTGTACGTATTTCAAGGACCGTGAGCTTAGACGAAAAAAGAGGAGGAAGTTGGCTTGAGCCAAGCGAGCTCACGACCCCCAAGAACTCTCTATAAGGGGGATAACCCCATAAGTTGTTGAAAACAAATAGTCGCCGTTCGCAACTGGCACGCGAGAATGCCAAAGCTGAGGTGCATCCGGACATGTTGATGAAAACAAAAGGAATTGAAATATGAAACCATTCGTCGACAGGAGAACCCACGACACAGAAGCCGTGTCGTGATGGCTACCTCTTGAACACGCTGAATCGACCTATTGGGGGGATTACCCCAGAAGTTGTTGCAAACAAAGGGTCACGTTTCAAAACTGGCGCGTGGAAATGCCAGAATTAAGGTGCATCCGGGGATATGAATGAAAACAAAGGAGGTTAAAAGAATCTCACAGCCGCGAATCACTTGAAGTCATCGTCGTCATTGCCATTATCCGTCGATGACGGAGCCTCGGCGTCACTTCGGCGCCCGCGTTCTTCGAGCGTGACGGTTGGCAGCCCCGCATGCTTCAGCGCGGTGTTGAGTTTGGGCACATCCTGGGTTTTGATTTCCGCCCAGCGGGCCAGAGCCTTCTCCGCACCCTGCCTTTCCTCCGTGAAGGCTGTCACGGCGTCAGCGGAGGGCGCGACGTCGGCGCTTTCCACCGCGCGCGCCACCTGGCCCAGCAGGGTGTTGAGCGAGCGAAGAGTCTTGAAGTCGATTGCCGGCGGCTCCCCCTCCCCAGGCGATCCGGGCGTGGGCGCAGGACCGGCAAGGGCCACGGTCTTGCGATCGAGTTCGGAAATCTGCGCGGCGACTCCGATTCCGCTCGCTTTCGAAGTGAGCGATTGAAGCTGATCGTGCAGGTGCGTGGCGGCGCGCAAAGCCGTGCTCACTTCGGCTTGCTCGGCGCCAATCTGCCGCACCAGCTCAAATTGCTTCATCAGGTCGGCTTGCGAAGTTTTGACGCGCGGGTCCATCTTCAAGGTGAGCGGCTGGGCGTAACTCTTGCCATCCACGGTCAGCTTCACCTGGTATTCGCCGGGCGGCGCCCAGGGATTGACTCCGCCTCGAAAGCGGCTTTGCCCCTGGCCGCCGGAGGCGGAATTGGCATAGGTGACGTCCCACACGAAGCGATGCATCCCGGGCGCGGCGGAAAGAGCGAGCGGTGGATGAACCCACACGGCGGGAATATCCAGCCGCCGGGGGTCGGCGCGCGGCTGCCGATCGTCGCTCGAGTAGCTGCGCACCAGTTTGCCCGCCGAGTCGAGGACCTCCAGCGTGACCGGTCCGTTGGGCGCGCTTTGCAGGTAGTAGTCAATGAACGCGCCGTCGGGCGGATTGGTCCCCTGGGCCTCATCGAGCGGCAGCGGAGTGCCTTCAAAACCTTCGGGACGAACGCGGTAAGCGACCGGCGGTTTGAAGAGATAAGCCGCCGAGCCCGCCGCGGCCCGCGCTTGGCGGAGCGGCGTGATGTCATCCAGAATCCAGAACGAGCGCCCGTGCGTGCCGATAACGAGGTCATCATCCTTAATCACCAGGTCGCGCACCGAGCAGTTGGGCAGGTTCAATTGCAGCGGTTGCCATTCATCGCCGTCGTTGAAGGAGACGAACACTCCGGTTTCGGTGCCGGCAAAGAGCAGGCCCTTCTGCACCGGGTCTTCGCGAATGGCCTGCGCGTAACTTCCTTCGGGAATGCCTTTGGAAATTTCCTGCCACGTCTTGCCGCCGTCGTGCGTGCGGTAGAAGTGCGGCTTCTGGTCTTCCAGGCGATGGCGGTCAACGGCGGCGTACGCTCCGTTGGGATCGTGGCGCGATGCCTCGAGGATGCTGATCTTTGACCAGGCCGTGAGCTCGGGCGGCGTGACGTTGTGCCAGGTCTTGCCGTCGTCGTGAGTCACTTGAATCAACCCGTCGTCCGTGCCGATCCAGATTTCACCGGCGACGAG
>JASHTZ010000094.1 GCA_030040295.1 Terriglobia bacterium
TACTGGCTTACGGATCTCCTGAGGGATGATCCCACCGATTCGCTGGTGCGCAGCCGCATCTACTTCGCCCTTGAGCGTGCCGGCATCCAGCTCTCGGTTCCCGCCGTGACCGCCTTCGTCGAGTCGCACGATCAGGAACGCGCCCGGCAGCATCACGAGCGCGACATCGCCCAGCGCCTGAGCGCCCTTGACCTGGCCCGCGTCGAACTCTTCCGCGAGATGAATGACAGCGAGCGCCGCCTGCTGGCTGAGCGCCTGCGCTACGCACCCTACATGAACGGCGAGCTGATGATCCGCCAGGGCGAGGAAGCCCATTGGCTCTATATTCTCACCAAAGGTTCCGCGGAGATCTACGTCTCCACGGACTCCGGTGTGCGCAAGAACGTTGCCACCGTCCACGCCGGCGACTTTTTTGGCGAAATGTCCCTGCTCACCGGCGAGTTGCGCAGCGCTTCCGTGCGCGCGCTCGAAGATTCCGAGTGCTATCGCCTGGATCGTGCGGCGTTCGGGGATATCTTGAACGGCCGCCCGGAAATCGCCAACTACCTTTCGGAATTGCTGGCGCGAAGGAAGGTGGAAATCGAAGCCATCCGCCACGACTTGGACGCCCAGGCCCGCGCCGCCATGCTCAAAGGCCAGCAAAAAAGCATGATCGACAAAATCCAGAAACTCTTCGGGCTTTCCCCGTCGCCCGCCAAGGTTGTGCAATAAGGCCAGACACTCTTGCCGCCGCCGGCGCGCCACGAGCAGCGAGTAGCGAGGACCGTTCGCCGGCTGACCGACCCGCGGCTGTTAATCGGAAGAGCAAGTACCGCGGGTGAGGACACCCGCGCTACAGGCTGTTACCAGAATTGCGCTTCCTGAACTCCGCCAGGAATTCCCGCAGCTCGTCACGGACCCGCCGATAAACTCTGAGGCGTTCTTCCTTGGTGCCGGCAAATGCCGCGGGATCTTCAAAATCGTGGTGCAACATTTGCGCCTTGCCGAAGAACACGGGGCAGGTTTCGCGCGAGCTTTCACACACCGTGATGACGTAATCGAAATCCTGCCCATCAAATTCATTCACGTTCTTCGACCGATGGCCGGAGATGTCAATCCCCAACTCGCGCATCACCGCAATGGCCTCGGTGCGCACGGAACTTGGCTTGGTCCCCGCGCTCGCCACTTCAAAATATTCGCCGGCATCGTGGCGCAGCAGCCCCTCCGCCATCTGGCTTCGTGCGGAATTGCCCGTGCAGAGAATCAGGACGCGTTTCTTATCGCTCATGGGACTCGTGTTCCGGCAAGTGCGAAACCAGGACGGCTCCAGCAACATTCGGAAGCGTAGGCACAAGCCAGCGAAAAAGAACTGTTGCCGCTGCCGCGCCCGCGATTTGCGCCAGAATGAACCCCGGAGCGTCCTGCGGACGAATTCCCGCGAAAGTGTTACTCGCCGAACGCGCGAGCGTTACGGCGGGATTGGCAAAGGAGGTTGATGCCGTGAACCAGTACGCTCCGGTAATGTAAGCACCGACGGCGTACGGAACCGCGGATGAGCGCAGCCGCGCGCAGCCCCAAATTACGCACAGTAAGCCGAATGTGGCCACGAATTCACTGAACACTTGCGCCGCGCCGGCTCTCGCGTGGCGCGAGGCGCTGTAGAGCGGCTCGCCAAACATCAAATTCGCCGTGGCAACCCCGGCGAAGGCCCCTGCGAATTGCCCGAGCAGATATCCGGGCACTTCCCGCCAGGGCAACCCGCCCTGCCAGGCGTCGGCAACCGTCACGGCGGGATTGAAGTGCGCGCCTGAAATGGGGCCAAAAACCAGAATGAGCGTCACCAGCATCGCGCCCGTGGCCAGCGTGTTGGCAAGCAGGGCGATCGCCACGTTTCCCTCGGCCAGGCGCTCGCCCATGATGCCCGACCCAACGATCGCGGCAAGCAGAAACGCCGTTCCAATGCCCTCAGCGGCTATGCGTCGAGCGGGATTCATGGGCAGCAACCCGGGGCGCAGCAGGCCGCGGGCTTGGTGGCCCGAATGAATGCACTCATGAATTTGCCTTGCACTCGGGGCGCAAGCGCGTCCACATCCACACCCTGCCCACTCAGAAAGGCGCGGGCATCCTCAATGTTGTAAACGCGCGTCGGTTCAATTTCGATGCCCTCAAAACCCGCTTTCGCCAGCCTGGCCGCGTACTCATCATTTTGAAGCGCCCCCGCGATGCACCCGATCCACAGCAGAACGCTCTGCCGGATTTCTGGCGGCACTTCGCCTGACGTTACCACGTCGGAAACGGCGAAGCGGCCGCCCGGCTTGAGCACGCGGAAAGCTTCGCCGAGCACGCGATCCTTGTCACCCGAAAGGTTAATCACGCAATTGCTGATGATGACGTCCACAGAATTGTCTGGCAGCGGAATGCTTTCGATTTCGCCTTTGAGGAATTCGGCATTTTCAATACCTGCCTTCCGCTGATTTTCGCGCGCCAGCGCCAGCATCTCATCGGTCATGTCCAGGCCATAGGCCTTGCCCGCGGGCCCTACCGGGCGCGCCGAAAGCAGAACGTCAATCCCGTCGCCCGACCCGAGGACTGTTTCCCCCGGATGCAATTTTGCAAGCGCCGTGGGATTGCCGCACCCGAGCGACGCCTGCACTGCCTCCTGCGGCAATTCTCCGGTTTGGACCGCGTCATAAAGGTTGGACGTAATGGGGTCGCAGCAAGCGTCCTTGGCGGCCGACGCCGAGCCACAACACGAGCTTCCACCCGCGCCTACGCGCAGCGCCGCCTGTCCGTAT
>JASHTZ010000095.1 GCA_030040295.1 Terriglobia bacterium
CGGCCGGACGCGACCTATACGGAGCAGTATCCGCTCGAACGCCCGCCGGTGGCCGAGCGCTATCGCGGAGCGCCGCGCCTGAACAACCACCCCGAATCGGGCGAGACGCTGTGCATCGCCTGCAATCTGTGCTCGATTGCCTGCCCCGAGAATTTGATTGTGGTCGGTTGGGCGCGCACGGAAGACCGCAAGAAGCGATTGACCACGTTCACCTACGACCTGTCGCGCTGCATGTTCTGCGGATTGTGCGAGGATGCCTGCCCGGTGGACGCGCTCGAGCTGACGCAGGATTTCGAAATCGCCAATTATTCGCGCGAAGGAATGATTTGGGACCGGCAGGCGCTGGAAGAAGGACCGAAGCCGGCGAGATACACAAGATAAAGTGTAAAGGCCAAAGGGTAAGAACTGAAGAAGGAAAAGGGCGAGGAAAAGAAGATGTAAATGGTAAGAGGGAAATGTTATAAGGCGCTTGGCCTGAATCAAATCTTACCCTTTGCCCTTTAACCATCGTGCTTGCAGAGACACCTCACCCGCAAGGCCAGAATTGCCTTCACGCTAAAGACTCCTCCCCCTCATCGGATTGGCGGCGTTGATGCCGTCCTCAGGGAAGCACCGCGAGCCGCGGGAGCGGCTCGCGAAGGAATCGCTACTTCTTCTTGGGAGGCACCACAGCGTCTTTGAACGCTTTGGCCAAACGGAATTTAACGACGGTCTTTGCCGGAATCTTAATGGGCTCGCCGGTTTGAGGATTGCGCCCCATGCGCGCTTTCCGGTTCGCCTTGACGGCTTTCCCCAGTCCGGGGATAACAAATTGGCCCGAGGACTTGGCTTCCTTGGTGGCGAGCGCGACGATTTCTTCAAGAACTCCCGCCGCCGCCTTCTTCTGAATTCCTACATGCTCCGCCAGGTGAGACACCACTTGGGACTTGGTCATGACTTTCGCCATTTGCAGCTCCTCTCCTCAAATCGTGTTTTTTGGGATTGTGACCGACTCATGAATACCGCGCCACAATTTAGTCAAATAACACCGGGCTGTCAAGAGATTTTCGAGCGAAGGAGTTCAGGAAAGCCAGAAAAAATGCGTCGATGGTGAAACTGCCTCAGGAAAGTCAAGCCCAACCGGATGGTAGTCGTGCCGCAGTTTCATTCTGCGTGGATGTCCCGATCCGCGGCGATCACGCGCTACAATTTCACACCCCCCGGAGCGGACTCCAAAAATCAATCTGACATGTTACCCCGATTGCATTGCGGCAGAGCTTTGGCTATATTCGCAAAAGGGAGGTTCGAATGCCGCTCTTCGAATATAAGTGCCGGGAATGCGGGACGATGTTTGAAAAGATAGTTGCCTCATCCACCACGCGCGTTGCCTGCAAGAAATGCCAAAGCTCGAAAGTTGACAAGCTGCTTCCCGTGTTTGCCGTAGGGGGAACGTCGCGATCCCAGGCATCCTTTGAGCCGGGGCCGTGCGGCGCCTGCGGCGCGCCCGAACGCGGAATGTGCGGCATGGACTGACGCGCCATTGGATTTTCGATTTTGGATGGACGGTCCTCGACGGCCTTTGCAGAAAGCTTAGATTCGGCGGCGGGCCTCGCGATCCAAAATCCAAGATTCAAAATCAGGGAGTCCCTTGTTCTATCCGCGTATTCCCCAGAGGTAGAAAGAACGATGCGGCGAGTTGAAGTCCGGTCGCTCAAAAGTGTTGAAGAGTTTCGGCAGTGCGAAGAGATTCAGCGGCGCGTTTGGGGCGCGGCTGGAGCCACGCGCGAGGTCCTGATCGCGACGCAGAAATGCGATGGCGCGGTGATTGGAACTCTGCTCAATGGAAAGGTTGTTGCCTTTATTTACGCGTTTCTTGGCCGATACCACGGCCGTTGGATCCACTGGTCGCACCAAATGGCCGTGGAAGAGGAATATCGTGACCGGGGATTTGGCCTGCGCATGAAAAGGGTTCATCGCCGGGTGGCTTTGGCGCGCGGCATCAAGTCCATTTGCTGGACTTTCGACCCATTGCAGAGCCGCAACGCGCGGCTGAATATCGCGCGACTGGGGGCGATTCCGGAAGAATATATCGAGGATTGTTACGGACGATTTCCCAGTGTGCTGGAAAGAGGCTTACCCAGCGATCGTTGGGTGGTGAATTGGAAAATCGCTACGCGGCGCGTGGAAGAGCGGCTGCGCGGAAAGAACCCGGCATTCAATCCCGCCCTTCCCCGGGTGAATGAAACCCAAGTGACGGCTCAGGGCTTCCCGGAAAACAAGAAAATCCGCCTGGCATTGTCCGACCACAGGTTGTTGGTGGAGACCCCGGGCCAGACGGAAGCAATGCGCGCGCGGGCTCTTCCCCTGGCGGAGCGCTGGCGAATGGAAGCGCGCCGGATTTTTCAACACTATCTCGCCAAGAGTTATTGCGTGGAGGATTTCTTCCCGCCTAAACCAGAAACCGAAGGGCGATGCTTTTATCTTTTGCGGCGAGGAGCGGAGAAATGAAAGATGTCAGTGATTATCTGAGAAAAACAGTGAGCGAAACTGAACCCAGGCTCCGGGCGGTCAGTGCTGCAGAAAATGCCAAACCTCTCTCCCCGGGCGGCTGGTCGCGAAAGCAGATCATGGGGCATCTCATTGACTCGGCTTCCAACAACCACCAGCGTTTTGTACGGGCGACGCTTCAGCCCTCTTTGGAGTTCCCCAAATACGATCAGAATGGCAGCGTGCGCGCGCAGGGCGTTCAGGAAGCCGACTGGGAACTGCTGGTATCACTGTGGGCCGCTTACAATCGCTTCCTCGCGCATGTTCTCGCCCAAATTCCGGAATCCAAGTTGCAAACACCCTGCCGCATTGGTGATGGCGAAGCAGTGACTTTGGATTTTCTGGCGCGAGATTATGTGACTCACCTGGTCCATCACCTTGAGCAGATTGTCGGAACGAGTTGAGTCGCAGCAACCCCTCCGCGAGTCTTGACTAAATTCCTCTGCGCAAGGTATCTTATTTGTTTGAATTTAACGCAGGAAATCCAAGCGGGGAGCATTGCGTCTTGAAGCGTACCTTTCAACCCAACCGTCGGCGCCGGGCAAAAACGCACGGCTTTCGTATTCGCATGAGAACTCCGGGGGGGCGCAATGTGTTGCGGCGCCGCCGTCAGAAGAGCCGTCATCGCTTGACTCCCTAAAGAGTTCGTTTGACCTCTCAAGCCTTCCCCAAGAATTTTCGGCTGCTACGCCGAAGCGAGATTCGGCGGGTTTACGACGAAGGGCAGCGCCGCAGCGCGTCATTATGCACGGTCTTTTGCCGGCCCAATGGGTTGCCGCATTCACGCCTGGGGATCACCACGCCAGTTCGCCTGGGAAGCGCCGTCCGGCGCAATCGCCTGCGAAGGCGGCTGCGGGAGGTCTTCCGGCTGAATCGCGCCAATCTTCCGGGCGGCTGGGACATTCTCATCAACCCGCGTCCGGCAGTGGAAAAAGTTCCTTTTGCAGCGCTCCAACGGGAATTGCTGCGGCTGTTTCCCCAGCAGCCGCCTGTGCAACGGCAGGCGGGCTCATGAAGCTCCCTGCCCTGTTGGCAATCCGATTCTATCAAGCTTGCCTATCTCCCGTGCTGCCCCTAGCCTGCCGGTTCCAACCCTCTTGTTCTGCATACGCGTATGAAGCAATCGAAAAATGGGGAATCAGCAGAGGCGGTCGAATGGCCTTGGCGCGACTAATGCGTTGCCGCCCTTGGGGAAAATTTGGCTACGACCCGGTGCCGGAGAAACAGGAGCTGCGGGAAAGATGAAGCGTAAATTCTGGGAGGAAATTCTTGCGCCGGTGCCGGCTGAAGCTGAAGCAAACAAGAGATGTTCGAGCTCGGAGCTTTGCCCCCAAAATTCCTGTTGCCCCCGGCGCTCTGTACTTGGAATCTAAATTGTGAACCTCGATCAAGAAAAACGCGTAATGCTCGCCTTCGCCATCTCCTTGGTGATGCTCATGCTCTACCGCGTTTACTTCGTGAAGGAGGCACCTCCAGAAGCGGAAAAGCCCGCGGCCACAGCGAAGGCGCCCGCGGCAAAAGCATTCGTGGGGAAGGAAGAAGGCGCCAAGCCCAGGAGCGCCACTCCTTCCACTGCTGCGCCTACGCCGGCCGCGCTGCCGGTTGTCCAGGGAACGAAGGCAGAAGAAATCGTTGTGGAAAGCAATTTGTATCGCGTAACTTTTTCCACCGTGGGCGCCGATGTGCGAAGCTGGGTGCTGAAGAATTATCCCAAGGGGGAGCAGATTGACATTATTGACAGCCACGCGGGTGACGCGCTGGGCTACCCCCTGACTCTCAACCTGGAGAGTTCCGCGCTCACAGCCGACGTGAACCAGGCGAATTACGTCGTCAAAGTCTACCACGGGGGAGCCACTCACGCCGGCCAGAAACCTGATGAGCTTTCCGGCAACACCTTTGCCCCTCCGGTCGATCTCTCCTTCACTTACAGCAACGGAAAAATTCGGGTAGAAAAGCATTTTTCATTCGGAAATCCGGATTCCGCCGAGGACAAATACTCCGTCAAGACTGAGGTCAGCGTGTCCGACGGCGAGCACGAACTTCCTGTGGGGGTGGCGTGGCCGGGAGGATTCGGCGACCAGTCTGTGCCGCCCGCGATGGAAGCCCGTTACGAAAAGGCTGTGTACGAAACGCTGGAGGAAACCAAGATCCGGCAGGTGACGCTGAGCCCCTCCTTCCTCGGGCACTTCTTCTCTGGAGGCGGCGAAGCAAACGCCAATACGTCACGGCAGGATGTTCCCGGGCCTCTGCTCTTCGCCGGTCTTGAAGATCAATTTTTTGCCGGCGTCTTTCTTCCGAATTCACCGGAGGCATCGGCACTTATTACACGGGATGTTTGGACTCCTCCCGACTTTCATGACGAAGAAAAGGACAAGCCGAGGCCGCTGGGGATTCGAATCGGGAGCGTAAGCTCAAAACCTCTTGACTTCCGCATATTGGTCGCACCCAAGGACCTGGCCGTCCTCCAGGCATACAACCCTCCGCTCGGCGCGCTGGTGGACTTCGGGTTTTTCAGCATCGTCGCCAAGCCTTTGTTCATCTGCATGCGGTACATCAACGATCACTGGATCCACAATTATGGCTGGAGCATCGTCCTGATCACCATCATCATCAGCATCGCGCTGTTCCCGATGCGGTTGAAAGCGCTACGCTCCGCGCAGGAAATGCAGAAAGTGCAGCCCATCCTCAAAGGCATTCAGGACAAATATAAACAATACAAGGTCAGCGACCCCCGGCGGCAAAAAATGCAGGAAGAAATGATGGAGGTTTATAAGAAATACGGGATCAGCCCCTTCGGAAGTTGTTTGCCGATGCTCGTGCAGGGCGTTGCCATCTACCCTTTTTATGAAGTCCTGGAAGTGGCCATTGAGCTTCGCCACGCTCCATGGATTCTGTGGGTAAAGGATCTGTCGGCGCCGGACTGCTGGATGGTATCGGGTCATTGTATTCCCGTCTTGGTGATCATCATGACCATTGTTTCGCTTGTCTTGCAGCGGATGACTCCCATGGCTTCGGTTGATCCCAGCCAGAAGCGTATGATGGTATTGATGCCTTTGGTCTTTGCCTTTATGTTTTTGAAGCTGGCGAGCGGCATGGTTCTCTACTGGCTCACCAGCAGCGCCGTGCAAGTCGTCCAGCAGATTTTCATCAACCGGCTCATGCCGTCACCCGCCACCGGTCCTGTGGCGCGCAAACCCGCGGAGTCCAAGGGGTGAAACATGGAAACCGAAAATTCCCCGGTCGAGCATGCCCTTGAAAAATACCTCGGCTCGCTGGATTCCCTGCTCCACAAGCTCATTGGAACCGGCCCCTTCGAATTAACCTTTTCCATCCACAAACCCGGCGCCCAGGCCGACGATCCGGACATGCCCGAGTACGTCGTGGATTTTTCCGGTGCGGACACTGATCTGCTGCTCGAGCGAAACGCTGCGCTGCTGCACGCCATGGAGTATGTCGCGCTGAAGGCTATACGGCTGGATGAGGACCAGTTCCGCAAAATCGCTTTCGATTCCCGGGATTGGCGGCGAACCCGGCAAGAGGAATTGCGTATGATCGCGCAGGTGGCTGCGCAGCGCGTGATCGAGACGGGCGACCCTTTTACCTTGAGTCCCATGAACGCCCGCGAGCGTCGCATCGTCCATCTCGCCTTGAAGGATCAGGCTGAGGTTCGGACCGAGAGCGAAGGGATGGGGCCCGAACGCAAAGTGGTGATCTACCCGGCCCGATAGCCGGACCTGGTCCCATGACAGGCGAAGAGACCATTGTCGCGATATCCACCCCTCCGGGACGCGGCGGCTTGGGCGTGGTGCGCCTGTCGGGCGCTCGCGCCATTGCAATCACCACGAGCCTGATCCAATTCCCGAAGCTCCCGCTTGAAACTCAGCGCGCCACACTCGGGACTTTCACAGAACCAAATTCTGGAAGGGCGCTTGACCAAGCGGTGGTCACCTGCTACCGCGCCCCGCATTCCTACACGACAGAAGACCTGGTGGAAATTTCCTGCCACGGGTCGCCCATCGTCCTGCGCCATCTCGTAGAATGCTGCCTGGCTGCGGGTGCGCGCGCGGCGGAGCCGGGCGAATTCACCCTGCGAGCTTTCCTGAACGGCCGCATCGACCTGACTCAGGCGGAGGCTATCCGCGACTTGATCGAATCGCATACGCTCTATCAGGCCCGCGTCGCCGCGCAGCAGCTTGAGGGTTCGCTTTCCCGGCATCTGAAACCGCACAAGCAGACTTTGCTCCACCTGATCGCGAAAATGGAAGCGGGGATTGATTTTGCAGAAGATGATGTGGCAGTGATCGCGTGGCAGGAAATTCTCTCCCAGCTCGATCGAATCAGCGGAGATTTGCAAAAGCTCGTCCAGGGTTATGAGTACGGTCGAATCGTGCGGGAAGGACTTACGCTGGCAATTGTCGGCCGCCCCAACGTGGGCAAATCGAGCCTCTTCAACCGCCTGCTGAACGAAGAGCGCGCCATCGTGACTCCCATTCCCGGGACCACGCGTGATCTTGTGACTGAAACGGCCAACCTGGGCGGCATCCCCCTGCGCTTCGTGGATACAGCGGGAATCCGCGCGGCCGTTGACGATGTTGAAAGGATCGGTGTGGAACGTTCCTTCGCCGCCATTGCCGATTCTGATTTGCGACTCTTGGTGGTGGATGCTTCCACTCCCTGGACCGAGGACGACTCCCGGTTGCTGGACAAGCTTCGCCCACTGGGCGCATTGCTCGTGGCGCTGAACAAATCGGATCTGGCTTCGCATCCCTCGTGGACCCATGCGACGCGCGGCCGGAGTTTTGTCTCTGCCTTTACAACAGGCACCGCAACACCATCGAGCGAATCGGCAGGATCGCAAAAAGAGAATTGCGAGGCGGAAGCAACACCACCACAAATTGTCCACACCTCCGCGCTCACAAGCGACGGAATTTCTGAACTCAAGGAGAAGATTCTGGCGCTTGCCGCGCCGTCACGCGATCTCGGAGTGGAGGGGGAATTCATCACCAACCTCCGCCATCAGCAACTCCTCAAGGCATCTCTCGAAGGCCTCGCCAAGGCTCGCCGCGCAGCCGGCGAGCACGTGCATCACGAAATGCTTCTGCTCGACCTCTACGATGCGCTCCGTCCCCTCGACCTCATCACCGGCGCGACCTACGCCGACGACGTTCTGGACATCATCTTCAAAACATTTTGTGTGGGAAAGTAATTCGGCATTTGTTCGGGTAATTTGTGGGCATACAAAGGGAGGCATGCTGATCGCACCGTGAAATTTCCAACTGCGAAAGGGCTACGATCGAGCGAAAAGCCTGGAGCTCAGCCTGGCAACGAGAGCATCCACCTCCTGCACCCGGAAGAGCTTCGCGAGGATACCGGTGACGGCAAAACCCGCTGCGCTCGCCAGCACCAGCACCACCAACGCGTGAACCGATGTTTGCCATCCGATTCTCGAATGCAACACAGTAACCAGCTTGAAGCAAAGGCCTGCGGCGATCGCCGATGCGGCGGTTATCTTAACGAAGAACCAGACCATGCCGGCGGACTCCGGGTTTTTCGTGCGGTGGTTGAGCAGGCCGAAGAGCAGAATTGTGTAAACAACGATTCCGATGGAACTTGCGAGCGCCAGACCCAGGTATTGCAACCGATGCACCAGCCACCAATAAACCGGCAGGTTCAGAAAAGTAAGCGCCGTACCCACAATCGCCGGCGTCAACGTGTCGCG
>JASHTZ010000096.1 GCA_030040295.1 Terriglobia bacterium
CTCGCAACCGATTAGAGCGGAAACTTGGGTAACTCAGCCTTCCCTGCGATGGCCATTCTAGCCGGAATTTCTACTCTGGGTCGTCCGAACTCTCCCTCCGACTTGGAACGTCCTCATTAGGTTTTCCCAATTCGGAACGCGCCGGGAACCCTGATTCCACCTTCGAGGGGTTTCGCCGTGCCCCTCACCAAGCTCGATCATCAACAAAACGAAGGACTTGTATGTCCTCTGCCTTCCTTAAAGCTTTTTCGGTGAATTTCCTGTGTTCTGGACAGTGACTTGCTAATTCATCAAACGCTCAACTTACTGGGGTTCTCATATGGAACGGAAAAAGGACGGAGAGTTGTCGGCATTTGCGGCGGTTGTGCTGCTCGGCATGGTGGGTCTGGTTACGCTGCTCGACGTTGGATGCAACAAGGGCCAAGGCGCCGAGGCCGCCGGCAAGGATTCCAAGAATCCCAAAATCGTAGCCGTGATGCACCTGGAACCTTTCGTGGTGAACTTGGCGGACTCTGAGGATAACCGCTTCCTGCGGGTGGGAATCGACTTGGGGCTGGAGAGTCCCGTTCCCGCGAAGGAGGGCAAGGAAGGCGCAGTGCCCACGGCGCGCATTCGCGATTGCGTTCTGGGTGTGCTGACCACCTGGCATTCTGACGCCCTGCTGGCCCCCGAGGGCAAACAGAAGCTCAAAGATGAACTCGTCAAGTCGCTTCAGGCGCGCGTGCCGGAGCTGGCCGTGGGGGAGGTTTATTTTACTGATTTCCTTGTACAGCGATGACCTATGGGAAATGAGCCTCCCGCTCGAGTGGCGGAGTCCGCGTTGGTGTCACGGGACATCTGGCCCGAGGCGTTGGAGTTGCCGTGCCGGTTGAACGTTTCATTGGAGGTTCCTCATTTCACCATTCGCGATCTGCTGGCGCTTCGTGTCGATTCGCTGGTGGATACGCGGCGCGGGGAAGGCGCGCACGTTCCGGTGAAAGTGAACGGGGTGATGGTGGGCTGGGCGGAATTCGATGTGATTGACGGCCGGTTGGCAGTGCGGTTGACGGAAATGGTTTAGCCCCAAGGGTGACCACGGGGTGCCGCAAAGCCTCCCGATCGCCCAGTAGGGCACTAAAAATAAAGGACTTAAGCTTATGGAAGGCAACGCTGCAAGCTCCACCCAACCATTGTCCGAGGCCGCTTGGGCCATTGCCCTCAAGGGGGCCTGGCATTGGCTCCGCGGCAACGTTTTGCATCGACGCGTCCGCCGCCTGCGTATCAGCGAGACGCTCTCGCTCGGCGAACGCCGGTTCGTGGCGATTGTTGAATTCGATGGGCAGGAATTTCTCCTGGCCGGCAGCGGAAGTTCTCTCGAACTTTTGGCGCGGGTCGATGGGGGAAAAGTTATCCCTCCGCCCGCAGCGCTGCGGGAATCGCGGGGTTTTTGATTCGCATGGATGACTTATGGAGAAAGTCGAGGTTTCGAAGCAGGGTGAAATGGCTGGCAGTGGGCATCGCCGCCTGGGGATTTCCCCATTCGTTGTCCGCTGCGCCGCAAGGACTGCCGAACGGCCTGGCGATTCCGGGGCTCACGGGGGGCAGTGGATCATCGCTGCCTGTGAACATCATCGTCCTGCTCACTGTCCTTACATTACTGCCAGCGATTCTGCTGGCTATGACGCCGTTTGTGCGTCTGCTGGTGGTTTTCCACTTCCTGCGGCAGGCGCTCGGGACGCAAAACACTCCCACCAATCAAACCCTGATCGGGCTGGCGCTCTTTCTGACTTACTTCATCATGCAGCCCCTGGGCGCGAATGTTTACCGGGTAGCGATTGTGCCCCTTCAGAGCAATCAGATTTCCGCCACGGAGGCGCTTGCTCGGGGCTCGGAACCCGTGCGGCAATTCATGCTGCGCTACACACGGCAGAAGGACCTGGCGCTGTTCGTGGAATTGGCCAAGGAGCCGCGGCCGCGCCGCCCGGAAGACCTCTCGATGCGCGTGGTGATTCCCGCCTACATCCTCTCAGAGCTGAAGGCCGGGTTCCAGATCGGAACAGTTCTGTTCTTCCCTTTCCTGGTCGTCGATCTGGTGGTGGCGTCGGTAACCACCTCGGTGGGAATGATGCAGTTGCCTCCGGTGGTGATCTCAACCCCGCTCAAGATTCTGCTCTTCGTGATGGTCGACGGCTGGCACCTGGTAGTGGGGTCGCTGATGAAGAGTTTTTATTGAGGCAGGAGAAATGACCACCGACGTAGTCGTCCATCTCGCGCGCGAAACCCTGATGACCGCTTTGCTTTTGGCGGCTCCAATTCTGATTATCGCCACGGTGGTGAGCCTGTTGATCAACATCGCGCAGGTCATGACATCGATTCAGGAACACACGGTGGCCACGGTCCCGCGAATCGCTGTCATGGCCATCTGCATTCTCGTTCTCTTGCCCTGGATGCTGCGCAAGCTGATGGACTTTACGGTGCAGTTGTTCGCGGATTTTCACCGCTGCCTGGGCTAGCACTTTTTAGGGGCGACCCTGGTGGTTGTCCTGCCTGGGTGGAAGCGGCCGCGGCCCGTCGCCCGGAGGCTTTGGGCCGCAGGGCGGAGGCCGCCCCTGCGCGCCGCATTCAAGCGGAGAGAGAAAGGAGCGGGCCTGAGTCTGGAAACCATCGTCGGGCAGGTGCTGATCGTGGGCGCGCGCGTGAGCGCGCTCATGGTCTTTGCCCCGTTTCTGGGAAGCGCCAGCATCTCGCCGCGCATCAAGGCGGGGTTCACGGTGGTGCTTACGGCGCTGCTCTATCCCGTGGTTTCGCCGGACCTGCCCCGCGGGGCGAGCCAGGGCGTGTGGCAGATGGTTGCTGGTGAGTTCTTAGTGGGCCTGGTCATGGGACTTGCGCTGCAATTCGTCTTCGAGGGCGTGGAGCTGGCGGGGCAAATCGCCGGATTCCAGGTTGGGCATTCGCTCGCCAACCTGATTAACCCTCTGAACGACTCCGGTACGCCACTGCTCGCCAATTTCTACCAGATGGTGGCATTGTTGATCTTTCTTCAATTGGACATCCACCACTGGCTGCTGCGCGGCCTGGCCAGGAGCTTCGATTATTGCCCGCCCGGATCGGTTACGGCCACTCCGCAGATGGCTGAACTCGTGGCGCGAGCGGCGGGCGGCATGCTGGTGATGGGCGTGCAGATCGCCCTGCCCACGCTGCTGGTCACCATGCTCATTGATATCGCTCTGGGGCTGGTGGGACGCGCATCGCCGCAGCTTCCCGTCATGCTGGTGGGAATCTCCGTAAAGAGCGTGGTGGCCTTTGTGGTGATTATGGGAACGCTGCGGTTCTGGCCGGGGCTGATTGAAAAGTATTTCGCCGAGGCGCTCGTCACCACCGAGCATCTGCTGCGTTTGGCGAGATGAAAATTATAGCGTCGATCCCGCCGAGGCGGGACCGGCGACGGCGGCCGGAGACCGGCGCTCCAAGTGACTCGATATGCCCGATGAAAGCCGGACAGAACAAGCAACGCCGCGGCGGCGGCAGCGAGCGCGTCGCGAGGGTGACGTTCCGCGCAGTCGCGAGTTCCCCGCCGCGCTCACGCTGATGGCAGTGGTGGTGTTCCTGTGGTGGCAGCCCCAGAACTGGAAGGAGGAATGGCGCGGCCTGCTGGAACAGTCTCTTGCGCTCGCCTTCCACGGTGATCTGGCGGCGGGGGCGCCGGCGCTCAGCCGGATGGCGTGGCGGGTGTGCGCCTGGGCCGCTCCCACGCTCGCCCTGGCGTGGCTGGTGGCGCTGGCGGGCAGCTTCGCGCTGGGGGGATTCGTGGTGGCGACCTCGGCACTCGCGCCCAAGCCGCAGCGGCTGAATCCCGCTTCAAACCTCCAAAGGCTGTTTTCGCTGAGCGGAGCGCAGAGCCTATTGAAGTCGCTCATTCCCTCCGCCTTTGTCCTCTACATCCTGACGGCCATCATCGCGCGCGATTGGGGCCAGTTGATGCTGATCAGCCGCATGGGGGCGCGGCCGTCGCTCGCCTGGATGCTGTCTCACATCTTCGAAATTTGCTGGAAAGGCAGCCTGGTGTTCGCCCTTTGGTCGGGGTTCGACGTGCTGATTTCGCGCATGAATTACGAGCGCCAAATCCGCATGACCCGGCAGGAGGTGCGTGACGACGTGAAGGAAACGGAAGGCCACCCGCAGGTGCGCGGGCGAATTCGGCGATTGCAACGCGAGATGCGCCGGCGCCGCATGATTCGCGATGTGGCCCGCGCCACGGTGGTGGTGACCAATCCCAACGAATATGCCGTGGCGCTCGAATACAAGCCGGAAAGCATGGCCGCTCCGGTGGTGGTGGCCAAGGGGAGGAATTTTCTGGCGCAGCGCATCAAGCGCGAGGCGCGATGGCACGGCATTCCGGTGGTGGAGAACCCGCCGCTGGCTCAGGCGCTCTATCGCGCCACGGAAATCGGCCAAGCCATCCCGGCCAAGCTGTATACCGCCGTGGCGGAAATCCTGGCCTTTATTTTCCGCACGCAGCGGGTGGCGGTGAGAGTGAGTCAAGCGGGGTCGCGATGAAATTCCGAAAGGCCAGAGCCGAAGGTTTTCCAGGCAGTTTGCGAGACGGACGGTGGCCGGATTCGGCAATTGTAGCGGCGGTCTATCGACCGCCGACGGCGCTCATAGAGCGTCGCTACAGCAATTCGGGCGGCTGCGAAAAACAAAGGACAGCATATCCGGCCTCGCCTGAACGATGAACAACAGACACGGCAATTTCCGGTCGACATCCCGGATTAAACGATGAAACCCGCACAAACCGCCAAGCCCGCTCCCGGCCCTGCCGCCCCTGCCCATGGCGGCTACGTGGATTGGGCAATTCCGCTCGCGGCCGTCGCCCTCGTCTTCGTGATGCTGGTCCCGCTGCCGCCTTTTCTTCTCGACCTGCTGCTTTCCACCAGCCTCACGGCCAGCGTGCTGGTGTTGCTGGTGGCGATGTACATCACGCGGCCCGTGCAGTTCTCCGTGTTCCCTTCCCTGCTGCTGATGCTCACTCTGTTCCGGCTGTCGCTGGGACTCGCGAGCAGCCGGCGGATTCTTCTGCACGGTAATGAAGGCCCCGCCGCTGCCGGACACGTGATTGGCGCCTTCGGGCAATTCGTGGTGGGCGGGAACTACATCGTGGGCTTCGTGCTGTTTGTGGCCTTGATCGCCATTCAGTACCTGGTGATCAACCATGGCGCGGTGCGCATCGCGGAAGTCACGGCGCGCTTCACTCTGGACGCCATGCCCGGCAAGCAGATGGCCATCGACGCGGACCTGGGCGCCGGGCTGATTGACGAAACGCAGGCGCGGGCGCGGCGCGAAATGGTGAGCCGTGAGGCGGAATTTTACGGCGCCATGGACGGCGCAGCGCGCTTCAGCCAGCGCGACGCCCTGGCCACCGTGCTCATCACCGCCATCAACATCATCGCCGGATTCTTAATCGGCGTTTTCTATCATGGCGTGCAGTTGAGCGAGGCGCTGAAGACTTACACCATTTTAACTGTCGGTGACGGCCTGGTCACCATGATCCCCTCGCTGCTGGTTTCCGTGGCGGGGGCAATGGTGGCCACGCGCGCGTCGTCGGAATCGAGTTTGGGCTCCGACCTCACCCGGCAACTGCTGCCCCGCAGCCATCCACTGTGGATTGTGGCCGGCGTCATGGGCACGCTGGGGCTCATTCCGGGTCTGCCCAAGATTCCCTTCTTCATTATGGCCGCGCTGCTCGCCTATCTGGCGCGGCGCGCTCAGCTCGCCGCCACGGCGACAGCTAAGGAGGCGGTGAAGCCCGCCGCGCTCCCGCCGGAAAAGGCCCAGGAGCAGCTTGAAACTTTGCTGCGCCTCGACGATTTGAGCCTGGAAGTGGGCTACGGGCTTGTGCCCATCGTTGACCAGGCGCAGGGCGGGCAATTGCTGGCGCGCATTCGCGCCTTA
The DNA here is from genome assembly GCA_030040295.1 of Terriglobia bacterium. GTDB lineage: Bacteria > Acidobacteriota > Terriglobia > UBA7540 > UBA7540 > Bog-366. The sequence goes on from JASHTZ010000096.1 coordinate 5,935, forward strand.
CGCCGCCACTTGGCTTTGCAAGTGGGATTCATCATCCCACCCGTCCACATTACGGACAATGTGCAGCTCAATCCGCGCGAATACGTCATCCGCCTGCGGGGAGTGGAAATCGCGCGATGGGAGATGTTGCAGGAAAACCTGCTGGCCATCAGTTCGGAGGCGGTGGCGCAGCCGCTGGAGGGCCGCGAAACACGCGAACCGGCATTCAACGTGCCCGCCAAGTGGATTTCGCCCAATTTGCGGGATAAGGCGTTGGCCAGCGGCTATGCGGTGGTGGACCAGACTTCGGTTCTGGCTACGCACCTGGCGGAAATCATCAAGCAGCACGCGCACGAGCTCCTGAACCGCCAGGAATGCAAACGCCTGCTGGACGCCCTGGCGGAATCGCAGCCCAAGCTGGTGGAAGAGCTGGTGCCCAAACTGCTCAGCCTGGGCGAGGTGCAGAAGGTTCTCCAGCAATTACTGCGCGAGCAGGTTTCCATTCGCGACCTGGTGACGATTCTCGAGACCCTGCTGGACACGTCCGGCGCAAACAAGAATCCCGTGCTGCTGGTGGAGGCAGTGCGGCAGGCACTCAGCCGCGCCCTGGTTCAGCCCCTGCTCGGTGACGATGGCAAGCTCACGGTCATTCAGCTTGACAGCACGGTGGAAGAACAGCTTGCGCAGGTGCTGGACCCGCAAGCGGCTACGCGCCCCACCAACGCCCTGCAACCTTCCATCATTCGAAAAGTGGTGGACGGAATGAAGCGCCTGCTGGGCGAACCCATGTCCGTTCCTTCTCCAATTGTGCTGTGCAGCAGTCCCACGCGTTTCCACCTGCGGCGCCTGATGGAGCCGTTCCTGCCGCGCGTGGTGGTGCTTTCGCCGGCGGAAATTCCCGCCGCAGTATCGATTCAATCTTTGGGGGTCGTGCAATGAGCATTTGCAGCGCGGGTGTTCACACCCGCGACGGTTACGCGGCTGGGGACCCATGCACCGTAGGGAACATGGGGGACAGCCGCGCTCCAACGCGGGCGTCCTGCCCGCCTTTGTGGCATGGGCTTCCAGCCCATGCGCATGGCCAGGATGGCCATGTCACATCGAAAGGAAAAAGGTGAGCCCATGACCAACGCCAAGAAAGCCTATGAGTCGGTTTCGACCCTGGACGCCGCGGAACAGGAGCGGTTGCTGCTCGAGCAGCTTCCGCAGGTGCGTTACATCGCCCGCCGGATTCACGATCGCCTGCCTTCGCACATTCTCTATGACGATCTGGTGCAGGCGGGCATTTTGGGTCTCATTGAAGCTCTGCACAAATTCGATCCCGCCAAGAATGTGGAGCTCAAAACTTACGCGAAGCACCGCATTCAGGGGGCAATTCTCGACAGCCTGCGCGACCTCGACTGGAGCCCGCGTCCGCTGCGCAAGAAAGCGCGGCAATTGGAGCAGGCGCACCAGCGGTTGCGCGCCCGTTACGGCCGCCCGGCCACAGAGCCGGAACTGGCCATCGAATTGGGGCTGGAACTCAAGGAATTGCAGCACTTGCTGGGCGACCTGCGGGGGCTTGACCTGGGCAGTCTGCACGACGAATTCAGCGAGTCGGGGCAGGAGCGCGAAGCCTATGCGGTTTCCAATCAAAAACCCGACCAGGAACCCTACGCGCAATGCCTGGAAGGCGAGCTGCGCCAGCTCCTGGGGCGCGCCTTGAATGAACTTCAACCGCGCGAGCGGCAAGTGCTCTCACTTTATTACTTTGAAGAACTGACGATGAAGGAAGTGGGCGCGGTGCTGGGCGTGGGGGAGGCGCGAGTCTCGCAAATCCACTCGGCGGCGCTGGTTCGCCTGCGTGCGCGAATGCGCAGCCTGCTGGAGGGCGCGCCCGCGCAAATGCCCGGACTGCCTCCCGCTCAAACCGGCCCGACGGAGAACGCATGGAGAAGATACTAAGCCAGGAAGAAATTGACACCCTCTTCCGGGCGGCGCAGAGACGCGTGGCCGAGAAGGTCGCGCCCCCTCCCGCTCCCGAGCAACGCAACCTGACGAGTTGCAATTTCCGCCAATCGGCGCGAATTTCCAAGGAGCAGCTCCGCTCGGTCAGCCAGTTGCACGAGCTTTTCGCGCGCAACCTCACGCATTCGCTCGGCGCCTACTTGCGGTTGGCCTTTGAAGTGAACCTGGTTTCCGCCGAGCAGCTCACCTACGGCGAGTTCATCCAGCGCACCCCGGAAGTCACTTACCTGGTATCGATGTCGCTCCATCCCATGGAGGTCTCCGCAGCGATCGAGATCGACCTCTCGCTGGCGTTTCCGATGATCGACGTGCTGCTGGGAGGGCCGGGACGGCCGGAAGCGGAAGTTCGCGAGATCACGGAAATCGAGGAACAGATACTGGAAAGCGTGGTGAAGATCATCGGCCGCGAACTCGAGAACACCTGGCAACCCGTGCTGGAGGCGCAATTCGCCTTCGATCAGCGGCTTCGCCAGGCGGACATCGCCCGCTTGATGCCGCCCACGGAGAAGATTCTTTGCCTGAGTTTCGAAATCCGCATGCCGGAAGCGCGCGGGAAGCTGAACGTGGCTCTGCCCGCTGCCGTCGCCAACGCCCTTTTGCGCAAGCTCACGCAGCAGGCTTCCTATCGAAAACAGCGGGGCTCAACCGACAGCACTTCGCAGTTGCGCAAACGCCTTGACTATTGCCGGTTCCCGGTGCAGTTGGTTCTGGAGGGGCGGGGCGTGCGCCTGACGCAGATTCTTTCCATGGAACCGGGAGACGTCCTGAACCTGGAGCGCCCGCTGAGTATGGCGGCGCAACTGGTGGTGAGCGGCAAGCCGTTGTTTGTCGCCCGCCCCGTCCGCACCGGCCTCCATCGGGCGGCCCAGGTGGAGGAGCGCGTGCGATCGCTCGAGACGGTTCAAAAGGAGGTTGTATGAGCGCTGCAAATTCCGCTGCGCAAAGTCCCGCCCAAAATCCCGCACGCGAACCTAACGTGCAGGAATACCTGAAAGCGTGGGGCGCAGGCATCAGCCGCGTCCTCCAGGAGGTTGCGGGGGCGCCGCATGCCTCAGCGGAGCTTTCATCCGAAGCCACGCAGACGCTGCTCGGCCTCCCAAGTGAGGAACTCGTCGGGGTGAAATTTGAAGTGAAGCAACGCCTCTCGGGAAATCAGGGATTTACTTTGTCAAGAAAGGATGCGGTGCGGCTGGCGCAACTTTTGCTCGGCGAGCCGGAGGACGAGAACGCGGAAATGAAGGACGATTACCGCGATGCCGCGGGGGAATTATTCCGCCAATTCGCCGGCGCTGCCGCTTCCGCCCTGAAGGAATTGGCGGGTGGCGAGGTCAGTTTCCAATGGGTGGGATTGGAGCCGTTGGCCGGCGAGTCCGCACTGCAAGCGGGGATGCAGTGGACCTGCGCGGGCAAAACTCCCTTCAGCATGGTGGCACAGCTCAACCCTGCGCTGGTGGCTGCCCTGAACCCCGCCCCGGCCCGCGCCCAGCGCCCGCCTCAGGCCGCGCCGCCGCTTGATCTCCCAACCTCTACGCAAGCTCCGGCCTATGTCTCGCCCGTGCGGGATCCCAAGCTCGATCTCCTGATGGAGGTGGAATTGGAAGTGTCACTGCGATTCGGCGAGCGCCAGATGGCACTGCGCGAAATCCTGGACCTTAACGCCGGGTCGGTGGTGGAACTCGACCAGAACGTTCAGGATCCGGTGGAACTTCTGGTGGGGGAAAAAGTGGTGGCACGTGGGCAGGTGGTGGTGGTAGACGGCAATTACGGGCTGCGCGTCATGGAAATCATCAGTCCGATGGAGAGAATTGAGTCGTTGAAGACATAGTCGTTATTATTTCGCTGTGGCACGGCCATCCTGGCCGTGCGCATGGGCTGGAACTCCATGCCACGCCGATGATCAAACCCGAGATTCTTGTGCGCAGTTGCGAGTTGCCGGATTGCCCCAATCGCCGGGGTTTGTTGCGTGCTCTGCTCGAGCCGCAGAGCGGATACATGCTGGAAGGGCGCTGGTATTGCAGCCCGGAGTGCTTCGAACATGCCGCCACGACGGCGATTCAAAAGCTGATCGCCAGCATGGGGCGGCCGCCGGCCAAACCGCACCGCGTACCACTGGGGCTCTTGATGCTCTCCCAGGGTTTGGTGGATGACGAACAATTGAAAAAGGCCTTGCGGGCGCAGAAGGATTCGGGCGGCGGGCGTGTGGGGGAATGGCTGCGGCACATCGGCGCGGTAAGCGAGGAGCAGGTGACGCAGATTCTCGGCTTGCAGTATTCCGCCGCGGTTTTTCCGCTCGAGCGCAGCAAGCGCTATCTCGAATGCGCGGATATGGTGCCGTTCCGCCTGCTGGAGGCGGCGGAAATGATTCCCGTTCATCACCTGCCGGCGAGCCGGCACCTCTATGTGGCCTTTGGCGATCGCATCAACCACTCGGCGCTCTTTGCGCTGGAAAAAATGCTGATGTGCCGGACGGAGCCGTGCCTGGTGGTGAAATCATTGATGCAGAGGGCACTGGAGGAACTCCGCAAGCGGCCCCACGATATGGGAATCCTCGCTGCAGGCGTCACCGATCCCCAGGAAATGGCCGGCACAATTCTGGACCATGCCGAGACCCATGCCGCCGCAGACGTTCGAATCAGCGGGTTTGACGGCTACATTTGGGTGCGCGTTCTATTCCCGCCGTCACACACGGATTTACTTTTCCAAACCCGCAAAACACCGCCCATCGTTTCGTAATGAATGCCTTTGTAATTTCGATGTAGGGGAACCCCTCGCCCTGCGACCCAAAGCCGTCTTGGGGCGACGGGGCGCGGGCGCCCTGCCCGGTCTCGCCGGGAGGGCAGGGACAAACCCTGCCCCTGCGAGATTCAAAACTGCGCCGCTACCCGCCGTTTCATAGTGGTGCATTTTGCTGCAGCGGCGATCGCCGGCCTGTGATTCGGCGGTCGGAGACCGCCGCCACAGACACCAAACTCCACCACTCGCCCCTCTACCCGCTTCCCCGCCGCCGAAGGGGATGATATACTCCACTCGATATCCCGCGAGGCAACTTAGGAGAATAAAGTCATGCCGGAACTCCTTAACACGTTCCAGATGGAGGTCATGCCTAATGTCCTGGGAATTGGGAACCATTCGCGTTTTATTTGTCATCATAATCTCCGCCGCATCTGTTCATCTTCATCCCTTCGGTTACTCCAAGTTACAGTCCATGGCGCTGGGATTAGCCCTGGGACTTTTCTTTGTCTTTTTTGAAATGCGTCTGGAAAGAGCCAGCCTGAAGCGGCTGATGGGCGCGGCTTTCGGCTCGATTCTGGGCATTCTGGGCGCATTGATGATCAGCCATCTGCTCAGCCTGACGGCCATTGACAGGGCGGTGAATTCATTTTTCCAGGTGACGCTGCTTCTGCTCATGGCCTACGTGGGCCTGGTATTGGGCGCCAACAAGGGCGACCTGCTGAATCTCGGCGCTCTGGGCGGGCTTTTTTCCGCGGAAAAGCCGGTGCGCAAACATTTTAAGATTCTGGACACCAGCGTCATCATCGACGGGCGCATCGCGGACGTTTGCGACACCAGCTTTATTGATGGAACGCTCATCGTTCCGCAATTCGTCCTGCGCGAATTACAGTTGGTGGCGGACTCCTCCGATCCGCTGAAGCGCAATCGGGGACGACGGGGGCTGGACATCCTTCAGCGCATGCAGAAGATGAGCAACATCACGGTACAAATCGTCGAGGAGGATTTCCCCCAGCTTCGCGAGGTTGACCTGAAGCTCATCGAGTTGGCGCGCGCTTACGAAGGCAAGATCGTTACCAACGATTTCAATCTCAACAAAGTTGCCCAGCTCCAGGGTGTTCCAGTGCTGAACATCAACGATTTGGCCAACGCCCTGAAGCCCGTCGTTCTGCCTGGCGAAGTGATGCGGGTGTTCATTCTCAAGGAAGGCAAGGAATACAATCAGGGCGTAGCGTACCTGGACGACGGCACGATGGTGGTGGTGGACAACGCCAAGAAAATGATCTCCAAAACCATCGATATTTCTGTGACCAGCGTCTTGCAGACCACCGCCGGAAAAATGATCTTCGGAAAGTATGACGAACGGCGCGCCATGGTAGAGGCTGTTCATCAGTAGGCATCGAGCGTCCAGGCGCGCTCGGGCCGTCGCGGCGACGGAGGGAATGCGCTCCGTCGCTCTTTTTTTCGCGCCGTCACAGGGGAATTTTCGGATAAAAAACGTCGCGGTCACAGGGCAACCGGCGAAAGAAAACTGACATCGGACGTTCTTCAATGAGTGTTTTAGCCATCATTCCGGCGGCGGGCTCGGGAATACGAATGGGCGGCGCAACGCCCAAACAGTTCCTCTCGCTCGAGGGCGTGCCCATCTTCGTTCACACCCTCAGAAAATTCGCGGCTTCTGAAGCCATCGGCGAAATTTTCATGGGTGTCCGCCCGGAGGATGCGGAGCGTGCCGCGAAGGAAATTGCACCGGAGCATTTTTCGAAAACCGTGCGGTTGGTGGAGGGCGGAGCGTCGCGGCAGGAGACCGTGGCTCGTTGCCTGAACGAGGCGCCGGCAGACACCGAGGTGGTGGTGGTCCACGACGCCGTGCGCCCCTTCGTGGAACTTGCTTTGATCCGGCAGGTGGTGGACGCGGCGCGCCAGGATGGCGCCGCTATTCTGGCGATTCCCAGCGTGGACACGGTAAAAAAAGTGGAGCGCCAAATGATAAGCGGAACCATTCCGCGTGAGCGGATTGTTCTGGCGCAGACGCCGCAGGCCTTCCATTATTCCCTGTTGCGCCGGGCATTTGATCGCGCCCTGGCGGAGGGCTTCTACGGCACGGATGAATCCAGCCTGGTGGAGCATGAGGGCCACGACGTCAGGGTCCTGATGGGATCGGACCGCAACATCAAAATCACCAAGCCCTCGGATCTTCCTTTGGCGCGTCTCTACATTGCCCAGGAGCGCGAGAACGCCCGGGATGAGGTCTAAATCGGAAAAGATGAAGCGACTGCGCCGTTCGCAAAAACCTCAAAACCAACCCGCGGATTCTCCGCAGTGGCGCGTGGGTATCGGCAACGACCTGCACCGCCTGGCGCCTGGGCGCAAACTGATTCTGGGC
>JASHTZ010000097.1 GCA_030040295.1 Terriglobia bacterium
GGAGATTAAAAATTCCGCAAATCCCGCACATAGGGGGTCAGGAATCAGGTTACAGTTTTAGGCTGAAACTGAACAGAAAAAACTCGCCCTCAGCGGCTCGATCCACCTGAAAGTATTGGCCGAAAAGGCGGGACGACTCGACCGGGAGGGGTTTCTGTCCCCGAAGCGCCGGCGGGCGGAATCTCCCAGACCGAGAAATCTGCTTCGCTCCACAGCGGTTCGATTCGCTTGGCGTTTTCGAATAAGTTTTCAACCAGTGCATTGGGAGTGATGACCAAAATAGGCTGCGCGCTGGTTTTCGCGAGCGTCAAGAATTCGGGCACCGTAATCAGCACGCCTCTGCCTGCCCGGTCGTCGCCCGCGCGCCGCAGTGCGGCCTGATGCGCCACCTGGTAATTGCTGGTCATCTCTCCCCAATGAATCGAGAGCAATCCCTCCGGGCGGCGCAAATAGAACGGCAGGCTGTTGCGGAAATAGTAGTAGCCGAAAATCGGAGCATCGCGCAGCGGGCTGGCCAGAATGGTTTGCGCCAGGCGACGGCTTGAGTGGCTTTCGGCATAAAGCCTCCAGGGTGTATAGCAGCGCAAAGCCATTACGGGAAACACCACGGTGGCAAGCGCAAAGGTGGCAATCGCCGCGGTTCGTCCGCGCATCCGCGCCGCCATCCGCCGGCCCAGAAAACCCAGAACGGCAAGAATCAACGCGGCGTAGAGCAATGACGGCTGGATGAGTTGCAACACTTGAGGTTGGATTTTCTCCCCCATCCGTTTCTCTGCCCAGGCATAGAGCCAGGAGTGGGAGGCTGCTGCTACCACAACTCCCAATCCGAGCAGCAGAGTGAAGCCTGCGGTGAGCCAGTCTGGCGCACGCTTTTTCCCGTCAGCGCCAACATCCTGCCAGACTCGCGCCGCCAGGATGCTCAGTGGAACGATAGCGGGAAGGAAATAGGTCGGAAGCTTGGAATGTGAAAGTGTGAAGAAGACAAACACCCACGTCGCCCAGCAAAGCAGGAACAGGATGGGCCTGCTCGCCTCCTCTCTCAACTCCCGCCAGCGGCGCAGGCGATTCCAACCTGCCAGGAGCATGAAAAGGCTCCAGGGAAAGAATCCGGCGAGAAATACCGGAATGTAATAAAGGATTCCTCCTCCACGCCGCGCCGAGCCGGTGGCGAAGCGCTTCAAACTTTCGTTCCAGATTGCGTAGGGGGGGAAATCCGGATTGCGCAAGGAAACGGCAATGAACCACGGCAGTACGACGGCGAGGAAAATCAATATTCCCCAGCCCCAGCGCAGGCGCAGCCACACGCGCCATCGCCCGCGCGCCGCCTGGTAAATCAAAATCGAGATCACAGGGATCAGAAATCCCACGAAGCCCTTGGTGATCACCGCGACACCCATAGCGGCGAACATCAACGCCTCAAACCACGGTGCGAGGTAGCGGTTCTCCTCCGCAAGCCAGAAGGCGACCATGGCCAGCGTCACGAAGAAAGTGAGGGTCATGTCAAAGATGACTTCGCGCGCGAGCACGAGAGCCAGTGGAGACGCCGCAAAGATCAATCCTGCCCTCAGCCCCGAGGAATCACCGAACATGCGCCGCCCCAGAAACCACACCAGCAGCATCGTGGCTACGCCCATTAACGCGGAGGGGAAGCGCGCCGCCCATTCAGAAACGCCGAAGGTTTTCAGGGATGCCGCCACCATCCAGAAAAACACGGCGGGCTTGTCAAGAACCACAAAGCTGTTGAAGTGCGGTGTAATCCAATCGTGCGTCACCATCATTTCCCGGCCCACCTCGGCGTTGCGCCCCTCGTCCGGTTCCATCAACGGGGACCGGCCCAAAGCTGAAAAGAAGAGCATGCCCGCGGTGAGCAATAGCAGGCACAGCGACAGGTGAAGCCTGGTTTTGGGATTCGAGGGGGATTCAGCTTCCGTCACGATGGTTGGTCTTAGACTGACTCCTGACTTCTGACTTCAATGTTTTCGGGAGTCTCCACGACTTCGAGAAAAGCCTCATAGGGAATCCAGTTTTTCTTCATCCAGCGCACCGCCCATACGTCCGACAGGCCTTTCTTCATTCTTTGCCAGGTGTCGTATTTGGTTTTTCCCGCGCGGCGCGGGCGGTGGCTAACAGGAACTTGCGCCACGCGGAAGCCGCGCATCTTCAGGAGAGTGGGGAGGAACCGATGCATGCCATTGTAGAGCTCCAGTCGCTCGACGCACTCGCGGCGGTAAGCCTTCAGCGTGCAGCCGGTGTCCACAATATCGTCTTTCGTCACCCAATTGCGAAAGGCGTTGGCAATCCGCGACGACCGGCGCTTCCACCAGGTGTCCTGCCGGCGGGTGCGAATTCCGCAGACGACGTCGTAATCGGCAAGCATCGGAACGAGCCGGAGAATTTCCGCCGGATCATTTTGCAGGTCGCCGTCAAGTGTTACCACGGCGCGGCCTTTGGCCAGATGGAACCCCGCCCCCATCGCCGCGGTCTGGCCCAGATTCCGTCGGAAATGCGCAATGCGGATTCGAGGATCGGCCATTTGTGCGCGCTTGAGAATTTCCAGCGTCGAGTCCGTGCTGCCGTCATCGACGAAGAGAAACTCAACCTCTCCGGGCCAATTTGCCAGCGCCACCTGAAGCTGCACATGAAGGAGACCGACATTCTCCTCCTCGTTGTAGACGGGAATGACCACGCTCAGAGAACCGCTTTCCACTTGTCTCCTCAAGCCCCGGCGATGCACGCCCACTTCGGATAATTTTAGCACGCTTGTTGCGTGGGGCCGCGAAATTCCCTGCGTGGCGGTAGGGGCGCTTGGCGATGCGCCTGGGCGGACGGCCGGGTTAGGGCAGCCTGTGTCCCCGGGGGGCAGGATTTTACCTTTCGCCATCCGGCCCGTGTACATCCTCGCGGACCAGGATTGAATCCAATCAGCATGATGGCGCGGGTTCCCGCGCGAACGAGGGCGTATGCCAGCATCGCGATTTCGGCTATCAGTCCTAGTGATGAGTACTCTTCTCCTGGGCGCTTGCAACAGCCTCAAATTGTTTCACTCGCCGGATGACAAGGCAATCACCACCAACATTCAGGCCAAACTGTTCGACGATCCGGTTCTTAAGACGCGCGAAATTCATGTCCTGTCGCAGAACGGCGTAGTCACGCTCTCGGGTACGGTAGACACTGAGCTGGAGAAGTCCGCGGTCGAGCACCTTGCCTCCCGGCAAGAGGGTGTAAAGAATGTTGTAGACACGCTTAGCGTGGTTTCGCCCCCGGCTCCGCCCTCGCCCGAAGAGGCCAAGCCCCTGGCGCGCGTCGCGCCGGCCGAGGCGGCCCCGCACGAAGCGGCTCCCGCGCATCCGCCGCACGTCCGCCGCTCCGCTCCGGTGGCAAGCGATCAGGACAAGCCTGCGGAGGACTTGCAGGCTGACTCGAACCCGGTTCCGCCGGAGCCTGCGGCCAGCCAGAATCTTCCGGAGGCCCCGACCTCTGCTCCCACTTTGCCTGCGGTGGTTTATCCTTCGCCTGCCGCCGCGCCGCCTGCGGCTCCAGCGCCTCCTCCTGCCGCAGCGCCTGCTGCTCCACCACCCGCGCCGCAGCCCGCCCCCAAACCGCAACCGCAGATTACGATTCCCGCGGGGACCGTGGTGACCATCCGCATGATTGATAACATCGACTCCAGCCGCAACAAGGCCGGCGAGGAGTTCGCTGCCACGGTGGATTCACCCGTCGTTGTGAACGACCAGGTTGTGGTGCCGCGCGGCGTCGACGCTCGTATTCGGTTGGTGGATGCGCAATCCGCCGGGCACATCGAAGGCCAGTCCGATTTGAAGCTCCAACTGATTGCCGTGACCGTGAACGGCATCTCCTACCCCACCACCAGCGGGTATTACGAGCAGCACGGCGCCTCGCGGGGCACGCGTTCGGCGGAAACTATTGGCGGCGGCGCGATTTTGGGGGCGCTGATTGGCGGCATTCTCGGGCACGGCAAAGGCGCTGCCATTGGGTCTGTCGCAGGCGCCGGAGCCGGCACTGCCGTCCAGGTTTCCACCGAGGGCCAGCAGGTCAAAGTTCCTTCCGAGACAAAGCTCGACTTCACCCTCAAGGACCCACTCACAATTCCGGTCAGCGGTAACCAATAAGGGCTGATCGATTGGTCAAACCGCGTGCAGGTAAGCAAGGTTGGAAACCCGTCGATTAGCTTTTTTTAACCCTCATTTGTCGTGTTCCTCTTCAATCATCGGCTTCCTTCGGATAGAATTTTGATTTAGGGGTAAACGAACGCGAGCATTCGTGAGTAAACTGTCGCCAAGCATGGGAGCATCAGAACTAAATGGTCCTGGAAAATCAGGAAGGAGCAACGCATGTGCGGAATTGTGGCGTATACGGGCAATCAACCGGCCAAGGATATCCTGATTGAAGGGCTGAAGCGGCTGGAGTACCGCGGATACGACTCGAGCGGAATTTTCATTGCCAACAATTCTTCGCCCTACCTTGCCCGGGCGGTCGGCAAAGTCGCCGAACTCGAGCGCCAGGTTTGGAACTCCGCCCCCGACGGCGTTGCGGGAATCGCCCACACGCGCTGGGCCACGCATGGCAAGCCCAGCGAGTTGAACGCCCACCCGCACGCGGATTGTGGCGGCAAGCTCTACCTGGTGCATAACGGGATCATTGAAAACTACCTTTTGCTGAAGAAGCGCTTGCAGGAAGCCGGACACAATTTCAAGTCCCAGACGGACACGGAAGTGCTCACCCACCTGATCGAAGCAAATTATCAGGGCAATCTCCCCGCCGCTGTTCAGAAGGCTCTGATGCAGGTGCAGGGGACGTTCGGCATCGCGGCGATGCACGTTGACCATCCCGAATCCATCGTTGTGGCGCGGCGCGGCAGCCCGATCATTCTCGGAATTGGTGAAAAAGTTTCGCTGGCGGCGTCGGACGCCTCCGCCCTTGCCCAGCACACGGACAAAGTGGTTTTTCTCGAGGATAACGAAGTGGCGACCCTTGAGCCGGGAAAATTCACCATCACCACCCTCGATAACCGCTCGGTGAGCCGCGGGACCACCAACCTGGATTGGAACATTGAATCCATGGATCGCGGCTCGTTCCCGCATTACATGCTCAAGGAGATTTTCGAGCAGCCGGAAGCCGTGGAGAACGCACTGCGCGGACGCGTCAATCACGCCGAAGCGGTGGCGAAGCTCGGCGGGCTTGAGTCCGTGCAGGACCGCCTGCTGCAAGCGCGCCACCTGATCATCGTGAGCTGCGGCACCAGTTATTACGCCGGCCTGCTGGGGCGCTACGTGATGGAGACTCTCACGGACCTGACCGTGGAAACCGAGTTGGCCTCAGAGTTTCGCTACCGCAAATTGAATATCCGACAGGGGACAGCGGTGCTGGCCATCAGCCAGTCGGGTGAAACCGCGGATACGCTCGCCGCGCTTCGTGAGGCCAAGCGCAAAGGCGCCCTGGTGCTGGGCCTGGTGAATGTGGTGGGCAGCACCATTGCCCGCGAGACCCACGCCGGCGTTTATACCCATTCAGGCATCGAGGTGGGCGTGGCGTCCACCAAGTCCTTTACCTCGCAACTGACGATTCTTACCCTGATGGCTCTGCTCATCGGACGCAGCCGCGATCTTTCCTATGAGGACGGCCATGAAATTATTCGAGCGTT
>JASHTZ010000098.1 GCA_030040295.1 Terriglobia bacterium
ACCACCACGAAGGGCGGCATGTTGTTCCGAGGTCCCAACTCCTTGGACACAATCGATCCGAAGCTGGGAAATTTAAGGGCGGGGTTCTGGCGATGGCCCGTCAGCGTTTCAACCGTGGCCTGCGGGTGATTCCTCTCCTGAGTCTTCATGGAACGAATGATGGAGAGCTTGTTCATGTGCCGGGCAAGCTTGGGAAATATTTCGCAAATCTGCACGCCCGGTGCGTTAGTGGAAATGGGTTTGAAGCTGGTGTTGCCCTTCACATCCCAGGTATCCACCTGGCTGGGTCCGCCTTCGAGCCAAAGCAGAATCACCGACTGGGCTTTGGCCGGCGAAGCGGTGGGCGTCGAAGCCAGGGTGCTGGAAGCGCGCAGGAAGTCACTGAGCGTAAGCCCGAGAAATCCCAGCGTGCCCACGCGCATGAAGTCCCGTCGCGTGGCAAATGATTGCCGGCATTGGTAACATTCGGAAGAATTCATTTTAGAGGCCCTCCTAATGGTTATAAGCAAACTCGCGCGAGCACAGAATGGCCCACACCAGCCGGGAGAGTTCAGCTGGCCGATTGTCCGGACGGCGGGCGAGAAAAGCCAGCAGCTTGGACTTCTCCTCAGGTGTGGGCGAGCGCGTTAGCGCCGCAAGATAAAAATGATCCAGAATTTCTTCGTTGGTTGCACCCTGTTTGATCATGCGATCGAGTGTCCCACCCGGCGCTGAGATCTTGTCGATGTAAGTTGTCCCGGCCAGCATGTGCATGGCTTCCAGCAGATTCGGCTGGGGCGAACCGACGGGCAGGGCTTTTCGCATCGATCGTCCGAACGCGTCCATGAATTGCGAGGGACAGATGTCTGGATTCACCGCCGTGGCGCGCGTGCCCGGCGGCTCATCACCGCCGGCCGCAAAGCCATCAATTTCAAATTTCTCCTGCACACCGGTTACATTGGAGATGGCGTCCAGCAGCACGGCCGCTTCCAGGGCGCGTGGCTGAGCGTGGGAATAATTGATGACGTCGTCTTTGTTGTTCTCGTTGGGTATCGACGACAACTGGTAGGTGTTTGACTGCACGATGGTGCGGATCAGGTGCTTCAAGTCATACCCGTGAGCCTGGAAGTCTTTAGCCAGCGCCTGAAGAAGGTCGGGATGCGTGGGCGGGTTAGTGGAGCGGAAGTCGTCGGGGGGATCCACAATCCCCCGGCCAAAGAAGTAACTCCACATGCGGTCAACGCTGGCTTCGGCGAAATAGGGGTGCGAGGTCATCCAACGCGCCAGTTCCATGCGCGGATCGCTGAAGTGGTCGGACTCCAGTTGCGTGCCGTCGAGAAATGCGGGAACCACCTTGGCCTTGGTGCGCGGATTGACCACGCCCATATTCGGCAGCTTGTCGTTGTGATTGCCGCCCAGAGCGTCGACCACCACATTGTCATCTGCCAGCTCGGTGAGGCCGCCGAAGAATGCCGCAAGACCCCAGAACTGATCCTGGCTCCAGGCTTCAAAGGGGTGATTGTGGCATTGCGCGCATTCAATCCGGCGGCCCATGAAGACCCGCACCAGCTCCGGCATGATGACTTCGGGCGCGGTTAATTCGCCGATCAGGTAGTAGTCACGCGAGGGAGCGCTGTAACCCTGGGCGGCGATTCTTTCCCGCGCCATCTGGTCGTAGGGCTTGTTGGCGGCGATGCTGAACCTTACCCAGTCTTCATAAGCATGCGACATGTAATTGCGATTGTTAGTTTCAAACGTGGCCCGCATCAGGTCCTGGAAGCGGAAAGTCCAGTAATCGACGTACTCGGGGGAGTTCAATAATCGCTCAATCAACTGGTCGCGCTTGTCGGGGTCTTTATCGGCCAGGAATTCCGCGATGCGACGGGGAGGCAGCAAAGTGCCCGTCAGGTCCATGCAGACGCGCCGCAGGAATTCGCTGTCGCTTGAAATCGGAGAAGGCACGATGTTGAACCTGCGCAGCTTGGCGAAAACATAGTCGTCAATGAAGTTTCGCGATTGCACGTGTGGATAGTTGGCTACGGGCTTCTGGATGACTCCCACGGTGGCGCTGAGCATATAACCGGCGGCGCGGATCAGCACAGCGGTCTCACCCGTCTTCTTCGCCTCGATTGTCCCGGTGTCGTCCACGTCCGCCACCGAGGGGTCGTTTGAAACATAAAGCACGTCCTCGGTCAGGTCCTCCTCGCGGCCGTTGGCCAGGTAACCGGTCACCAGCAACTGTTGCCGGCCGTTTGCTTCCAGCACAACTTCCCTGGGGAAGACTTCGATTTTCTCGATTGCAGAACTGCTTCTGGCGTCCGCGCCGTAGGGGGCACCATTCTTCACCCAATTCAAGATCGTGTTGTAATCGCGCGAACCCACGGCAAAGCGCACGCCGCCCCCGTGGGGAATGGTGAACGTCGGTTTGAGCAGAATAAGGCTCTTTTCCGGCTCCTTCAGGTTAATGCGTGGATTCTTGGGGCCGGTGTCGGCTGACAGCACCTTGTAGGTTCCGCCTTCCACAATCCACTTGTAGTCGTCTCGCGGAAACATGGCGTTGATGGACAGCTTGAAGCCATTCTTGCCCTTTACGCTGCCGTGGCACATTGTGCTGTTGCAGCCGCGGCGGGTAAAGATGCCGCCAATGTCCTGCGCGAAGCTGAAGGGGTGATGCTGGCCGAGATCATCGATGCGAATCTGGGATTGCACCGAGCGGCCCTGGAATTCCGCCGTCAGGACGCATTGACCGAGTCCCTGGGGGGTGAATTTTCCCGCTTTGTCAATCTGACCTTTCCCTGTGCCCGATAAGTCAAATCCGGCCTGCGAGGTTACGTCGCGCTCGATCCCATCCGCATACAGGGCAAGCACCAGGAAGTGCTGGCTGGGATTCTCCGTTCCACCCAGAACCACGTTCCGCGGCATCATGCGAACCGAAACGAGAGCGGGTGCGTTTGTTGCGATTTCGGCCGACCAGCCAAAAGTGCTAACGAGCAAGATTGTCAAAAATGCCTTCTTCATCGGGTTGAGACTCCGGCTAACGTCCTGAAACCGGCTTGACGGCTTCCTTGCTGAACGCGGCACTCACAACCATCACCGGGAGGTCCTGCACTTTCACCTTCGCGCCAACCTTGCCATTCAGGATGGGCTGGCAGCTCACATGAACCACTCGCGGCATCGTCGTGAACGGAGCGTTGGGCTGGGCCACCATGATCACCGTGGTCTTCTGAAGCCGCGGAGCAACCATCTCTGGTTCCTGGTCAATGTCCACGGGCGCTTTGTTGTCGGTCAAATCCGCTCCGGGGGAAACCTGCACGCCCTCCGGCAGACCCGCAAAGTCGAATGATAGCTCTCCGGAAAAACCCTCTTCGTATGCGGTGGTGATGGTCAGTTTTACGGCTTCCCCGCGAATCAAATTGAGGTGGTCGCCTTCGGAGATTGTCACTTCACCGACGTGGGGAACCTGTGGGCGAACCAGGAGTTTGTAACGGAAGTCCGGTTCACCGAATCGCGACGTCACGTCGCTGATCCGCAGCACGTATTCGCCGCCCTTCTCAAACGTGTAGAGCACTTTGGGATCGACGGCCTTCAAGTAGGGATGGCGGTCGGCATTGGCGTTGAACAGCGAGACGCTGCGATGCACGGAAGAGAACAGCTCCTGATTCTGGCTGTCGATGACGGCAAAACGTGGATTGAATTGGGGCGGCTGCTTCTCCGGGGTCTGGATTTCAAACGCCAACTTCTCACCCGGCGTTACCTTGAATCGGTAGGTATCCACCGCGCCGGGGTGGCCGATGACTCCTTGAATCTCGGTGGGTATCGAGATCAACTGCGGTTCGTGAAGGTTGCCGGTGGCACCTGCTGTGACAATCTCAAGAGGACGAAGATCGTGTCCTGAGCCATGGCGAGCTTCCGCAACGGCGCCAGCGTCAATTGTGCCTACTCCAGCCACCGTCGCCTGCTTTTGTAATTGGGCGGAGATCGCGCTCGTTTCACCGACGCGAGCATCAAGAGCCATCAACCACCGGTCGTTTAAGGGACGATCGAAACTTCGCTCCACCCATTCATGCTCGACGGGCCTTGTTTCCGCCGTTAGCGTGGACAACTCCTGCTTCGGGACAATCCGCAATTGATAGGTGCAATTCATACCTCCCGCGCCGTACATTCCTGAAACTTGAATGAAGTACTCCCCGTCGGCATCAAATCGGTACGTCCCTTTGGCGCCCACCGGTATCAACGTGGAGTTTCGCTGCTCGTCGAAGAGCAATTGGGTCGGGCGATGAGGGTCGAACCAGCTTCCGCCCGGTCGAAACAGGGTTAGTTCGGGATCGAAAATGTCGGAGACAACAATTCTTCCCAGATCTTCTCCCGGCACAGCTTCGAATTCCCATTGCTCGCCCTTGCGGGTGTGGAAGGAGTAATAATCC
>JASHTZ010000099.1 GCA_030040295.1 Terriglobia bacterium
TAGGGGATGAATTTATTGAAGCCCTCCACCGGCAGGTCCGAGAGGTCAAAGAAGACAACCCCGTCTTGAAGCTTCGCCCGGCCGCGAATCAGATCAATCGACTTCAAGTGCTGGGCGTAAAGGTCTTGAAAGGCCTTTTGGATTTTCGGCAGCGCCACGATTTCCTTGAGCGGTCGCGCAAGAAGCTCAGGAATCAGATGTGCGCAGAATTCCGGCTCGTTGAAACCTTCGATGACCAGGGTCAATTGCGTGGCGGGCTCGCGCATTTCCACGGCCGTGCGAATGTCCGGATACTGGGCCCCATCAATCAGGTCCGCCCAGTAGACCAGTTCATCCAAATCGGGAGCCTTGAAGCCGAATTTCTGGCCGGCAATATCGGCAATGAATTTGGTGCAGGAACGATAATCCGGCCCGTAGAATTTCTTGCCGTTTTGGTGGGTGCGGAAGTGCGCGGCATCCGCCTCCGTCAGGAAGGCGCTTTGATGATGATCGAACCACCACGTGAGGCGGTCGGAGCTGGAGTACTTGAAATCGACAATCACATTCTCGTCGGCGTTGAATAGGTCCGCGTCAAACAACTGGCCGGCGCGATGCATCATTCCGCGATAGCGAAAATCCGCTTTCCCGTCGATGCACTGCCGATAGAAACGTGTAAACACGGCCGCCGAGCAGGCGCCGTCGAAACACCGGTCGTGAAAGCAGACAAGGACTGACATAACTCTTGAAGTTGAGGCAGCCTCCCTTTGGCCCGGGCGCCTCAATGCGGGCGAAACTGTCAAAGTTGCCCGTGCCGGTGGAAATTGTCAAGAGAAAACGCGGGGTGGCAGCGGTTCAGTCTGAATTTCGTAGGGGCGGGGCTTGTCGCTGCCGTGCGCGGAAATTTCAAAAGTGTAATGGCTTGATTTTGGGGCCGAACGGCGTTCGGCCCCTGTGGGAAGAGGAACTGCACACGGGGGAAGAATCCGATGCAGCGGTATCGATTCGAGGATGCCGCCGAGCGGTATTGAGCAATTACTTCGACGCCTGTTCATCGGCGAGTTTCCCGATGACGGGCAGCATGAATTTCTCTCCGCTGTACGCCTTGTAGATCATGAAGATCACCAGGATCAATGACCCCAGGCCGATGGCCAGCCAGATCAGCATGTCCAGTATCCAGCCCACGACCGGAACGAAGGCCAGGATGAATCCCACAAACATCATCGCAATCGACAACACAAACATGGCGGCGGCGAAAAAGAGACACTGGAAGGAGTGGAATTTGATGAACTTGTCTTTATTGTAGGGGTCCATCACCAGGAACAATATCGCCGGGATAATCGTAACGTAGGCCAGCGCACCCGCAACATTGGGCGCCAAGCCGCTTCCCGCGCCGGCTGTCGGCGCCGCGGCCACCGCCCCGCCACCTACGGGTGAGCCACAAGCCGCGCAAAATGTCACACCATCGCCCAACTGACCACCGCACTTTGCACAGAATGCCATGTTCTTATCTCCTTTCGCGGAATCCGTGCAGGCCTGGCGATTCGACCCGCTCTTGGCCCGTGATTCGAGTTCGCGTTATCCGCTTGCTGTAAGGAAGCTATTGACACCAACAGGCATTCCATTCGTACCATAAAGCCGGCAGCGATACAAGCGGGAAATGAGAGTGCTCTGGCCATGCTGTCTCCATGGCAGTGGGCAGGCGCGAGGGCCCGCCGCTATCTATATTCATTTAAAATAGAATCTCGAGCTCAAAATCCGCGTCGCGGGGATCAAGTGCGCCCGTCAACTGGCCAAAGGTTGCGCTGGCGTAGGTTGTACCGACGTTGTTGAAGGAAACCTGGTTAAAGGCATTATAAAGGTCGGCCCGAAACTTCAGCGTAGCCTTCTTATCCTGGAACCAGGGAATAGTTGTGTTTTTCGTGAAGCTAAAATTCCAAAAGCCTCGTCCGGAGCCCGCGCAGAATATAGGCGCCCTCGTTTCCAAATTCCCCAAGAGGTTGAAGCGCAAACGCCGCCGTGCTGAAGTAATTGCTGACGTTCTTGGGTTGAATGCCGAGCGGCCCCACCCAATTAGGCCGGCCGGCGTTCCCGGTTCCTGAACGGTCGCCTTGCTCACTGATGGTAAAGGGATATCCGGAAGCCTGCGCGGTGATTCCGCTCACTTGCCATCCGCCCAGGAGTTTCCCCGCGGCGCCGGCTTGATTCTTGTAGAACGGGAGTTGGTAGACGTAATTCACCATGAAGTTCTGTGGCTGGTCCACGCTGCAAAGGCCCGGTTCATCCTGTTGAGTCCAGGTGTCCTGTCCCACCTGCCAGCAACGATCCTTCGACCACGTGTAAGCAACTTCAAACGAAAACCCTTGCGCGAAATGGTGCCGGGCGTCCACTTGCAGACCGTTGTATTCCGCTGAGGAATTGCGGTCATCCTCAGCGATGCTGCCGTATCCGAGGAAGGGGACAACTGTGCTGAGGTTCGTTCCGTTCGCCACCGGCAAATTGGGTTGCGGCTGATTGATGTTGAAGGATTGATCGAGATGGCCGGCGTGATTTCCGACATAGCCGACGGAGAGCACGGTATGGGTAGGCAATTCCCTCGCCACAGTCAAGCTCCACTGCTGCACCTGGGGATATAGATAATAGGGATCCTCGGAGTTCAGGCCTGCCGGGAAACTTGCACCCGTCCCGCCCGACGGATTATCAAGACTCGTGTCAAAGATCGAGGCCGACTTGGAAAAGGGAGGATTTACGGAGAGACTTTGCTGGTTGTCATTGTCCCAGTGATAGAAAATTCCGTACCCTCCCCGAACGACCGTCTTTTGATCGGCTCCCGGCGAATAAGCAAAGCCAAAACGCGGCCCCAGGTTGCCATAGCGCGGGGTTTCTAAGGCTCGGTCCAGGCCCGTCAGACCTCCCCGGCTGGTGGGCGTGATGATTCCATTCAGGGGATTACCTGTCCCGGGAACCAGACGGCCGTTGGCCATCACCGTCGGAGCCTGTGAGGCGACATAGAGCGAGGGGATGAAGTCGGAAATGTTGTTGTATTTTTCGTATCCGTCCGGGCACGAGACGTAAATGATTTCCCGCAGCCCAAGGTTTAGTGTCAAATTCGGCCGCACCTTCCAGTCGTCCTGAAAATACATTTCATAATCGGTCCCGAAGAGGTACTCGAAAGGGACTGTGGCCGACTCGGTATATTCATAGGTATCGCCGAGAAGAAAATCCGCCAGCGCGTTGCCCGTGATCGAGCCGTTGAAGGTGAACGTTCCTTGGCTTCCATGGTGGGAAACAGGTCCAGGCCGCGATTGCCGCCCGTATCCATGGCCAGAATGCCGTCATAGGTGTATTCCACGTCGTTGATCCTGCCACCGTTGACGGAAATCTGCGGATTGCCTTCCTGCCCCACTCCCATTCGTTCACCCGTTACCGCGGAATTTACCCCCGGGCCCAAAGTGAGGAGTTGGGTGAAGTTGCGGCCGTTCAGCGCCAGTTCCTGCACCTGGCGGCCGGTGACCAGAGTATTCACGGCGCCGCTTTCCGTCTGGATCGCTGGCGATTCCCCGGTTACGGTGATGGTCTGCGTTGTCGCGCCAACCGACAAGGTGATATTCACGGCCACGGTGGTGTCGGCCGTCAATACGATGCCTTTGCGGTCAACGGTGCTGAACCCCGAGCAGGAGACCTTGACGTCGTATTCACCGATTTGAAGAGACGAAAGGACGAAGTAACCCTTCGAGTCCGCGTTGGCAGTGTGGGAAATGCCCGTGGCGGTTTGCGTGGCGACAATTTGCGCGCCGGGAACCACTGCGCCGGTGGCATCCGTAATGGTCCCGGAAATGTTCCCCGTTCCCGTGGTCTGGGCCCACAGGCTCACACTTGTGCAAATCAGGCAAGCGATGAACCCGCAAAATTCCCAGAATTTTCCGTATGGATTCCGCGTGCGCATAAGCGTCCTCCAGGGTTTCAGGGCTTGAACTCCCCTGCGGGAGTTCAATGCCGCTAATCGCCGAATAGGCGTGCTATCAAAACCCCAGCTCCCGACGCAAATGCAGGTGCGGAGTGACCAGTCTTGCAATCAGATGTCAGGATAACTCTTGCGAGAAACTAGCCCAACTTCGAGCATAGGCTATCTTTTAATATGCAGCTTGTCAAGCTGCCATGTCGCGCCTTGACACACGCTTCCTGCCCGCGGGTCCCTTGTGCCCAAGGTGGCCCCAAGGGTGATCCGTGATTTAGCTTAACTATCTGTTTTTTCATACACATCGTAGGTTTCTAAAAATAACTTATTTGTTTTCATCAACATCGTAGGATCGATCAACCTCAAAAAACTAAGTGCTTTATTTTCTGAAACATCGTAGGATGCACCTTCAAAATTTAATTCCCCAGCGCAACCCATCGAATCAGTTAACTAATTTAATTTGTGATAGATACGACTGACGACTTTTTGCCCAATTAGCCTCTAACTCCCTTTCTTATCTGTAACATCGTAGGTTCGGGGGGGATTCGCGGATTCTGGTGCTCTGGCCTTAGTTTTTGCTCACGCCTTCCGCTATGGTTCCATTCCAGCCGGTACCGTCCGTTGCGGGCGGCCCCAAAGCACAGGCAACGTCCGTCCGTAAACCATCGAGGGCATGTTAACCTATCAATGACTAATTGTAAAGTGATAATAGACGAGTCTCCGTGTGAATTCTGTAGGCGGGCGTCCCCCACCCGCAAGGCTTACTCCGGATTCTCCGAACCCGACTCCAAATCTCAAACTGCGACATTATTTATGGAGATGGTAGGCGATTGTGCGGAACAGGGGGAATCCTGCTGAGGCATCAATCGCCAGAATCAACTCATCTCGCGAGTTCTACACGATGCTCCCCGGCAGGTAAGTCGAAACTTGCACGGCCTCGCTGCACGTGCACAACCCCAGCAGCCTTGCCATCAATCTTCAAATTCAAATCCCCCGATTCAAATTCCAGTGATCCGACATGAACGGACCGTTTCGAGTTCATAGTGAAGGCCAGTTTTGACTCTGACGTCTCATAATTCCTCACCACCACGCCGGCATCGGCCTCGAACCGTAGCTGTCCATCGCGCGCGAGCGCAGTTCGATTGGGCCCAACGGTCACGTCGTAGTTGTTCTTCCGCCAAACCGCGCGGTGAAATTCCCCCGTCGAGGGCGGGTCGAGCGCGCCGAAGCGCAGGCCTTCCCAAGGATTTACGTCAATGTACTGCTCGAGCGGAATCAGGCAAAGCAGCGCGCCCCACGTGTAGTGCGTGGAGGAATCGTTGCCGGTCCCGCCGCCCCAGGCGTAGTACTCCTCGTCGTCGTGCTGGTTGCCGCGCCAGTCGTCCATGAACAGGTTGTAGCTCTTCTCGGCATATTCCAGCGCCACATCA
Organism: Terriglobia bacterium; assembly: GCA_030040295.1. Classification (GTDB taxonomy): domain Bacteria; phylum Acidobacteriota; class Terriglobia; order UBA7540; family UBA7540; genus Bog-366. Next base: position 5,365 of record JASHTZ010000099.1, read on the forward strand.
TCGAACCGATAGCGATTAACGCCCTCATAAAGCAGGTAATTGGTGGGCGCCCAGATGTCCCCTCGCCAATAAAACTGATCGTGGAACGCCGGATCGTCGCGTGCAATCGTGGGCGTCACGTACTTGCCCCAGAATTCCTGCGGGTTCAACAGATGTTCTTTGATCATGCGCGCGGCCTGCTCGGGCGTGGCAATTCCAGCCAGGAGCGGATAGAAATTCGTGGGCGACAGGCGGTTGGAGAAGCGCCCGTCCCAGTAGCGGTTCTCGTAGATTCCGTCTTTTTCGTTCCAAAGTTTTTCGCGCACCAGTTGCTTGTGCCGCTCGTAATCCGCGGCGAATTTTCGGCTGTCTTCATCCTTTCCCAGAATCGCGGCAATCTTCGCCAGGCATTCCGCGTCGAGCGTGTAGAGCGAGTTCAACCCCACGTCGGCAAGATTCATCGTGTAGGTGTGGGGATCGTAGACGACGTCGTCATACATGGGGCTGTCGTCCATGCCGCTTTCGTACTTGGCGTCTTGGAGCTTTCCTCGCCCGCCCACGGTCGAGCCGGAACCGCGGTCGCTGCCCAGTTCCAGCAATCCGTCGCGATTGCCGTCGCGCCACGGTTGTCCATCGCCGCGATCGTTCAGCCACCACTCGTGATATTTTTTCAGGCGCGGATAGGCCCACTCCAGCAGCGCCCGGTCCTCGCGCCGCTCGTAAACCTTCCAGACCAGATATGACGCCACAGGCGGCTCCGAACGGTCCGGAGTGATGCCATTCCCCGAAGCGATGTTGGGCACCAGGCCGGTGGGCGTTTGCGAAGACAAAATGGCGTGAATACCCGCGGCGGTCTGCGCCTCATCTTCCAGGCTGGTGAGGAGCGAGTCAAAGAAACAATCCCACTCACCCACCACCCAGTTGCCCCACCCCTCGGCCCAGTGGCGGCTGATGCTGGGGAATACCAGGTCGAGTTGCGGGGAATATAGCGTGTCCCAGAACATGGAATTCCCAATGGCCTCCGGCGCGCCGGCGAATAATCCTTTAACACTGGGACGCTCGGCGGCATAGGCTTCCGATTTCTCCTTCAAAATTGCATCGATCTTTCCGGGAGCCAGCAGCGCGCTTGCCTGTTTCATCAGGGCGTCAGTTTCCCAGCCGATGGTGGCCACAAAGTGCAGGGGCGGGCCGTCCGCAAATTCCAACCCCGCGGCTTCCATGGGAAATTCGTCGGGTCCGTGCGCCGCGAGCGGGCGCGCTCGGGCGAAAGTGGACTGCAAATCGGCGAGGGAGCGGAATGCTCCGCTTCCCAGGGGCGATTGATCGGTCATCACCACCATGCGCGCTTCATGGCCAAAGACGTTGTCGAAATACGTCTCGCCCAGAATGGCGCGGTGGGATTCTTCTACGGAGTAAGTCCCCGTTGCACCTCCGGCAAAAGCAGGGAAGTAGGTGATGAGTCCCACTTGCAGGCCCTCGCCCCATTGGACGCGCCCCACCACCGTGGTCTCATCAAGGCGCGACCATTCAAGTGTCACCGGCGTATCGTGCGCGGGATGCCGCCAGCTCATCCGGCAGTAAGAACCGTCCGGAGCGTGCGCGCCCACCTCACTGACCGCGCGAAAAACCTTTTGCCCGTCCAAAAGTTCGCCGCCGCGCGAAGCAAATCGCAGCGCGAAGGAAACCTGCTGCTGGTGCGCGCGCGCGAGAAAAACTACGCCGCTCCAGGCGTCCGGGTCGAAAGCGTCGATCAGCACGCGATCAAATCGTGGTTCGTTTTGAGCGTACAGTCTGGACGCGAGCCCAGGAATCGTAATGAGTGCGAGAGCGAGCAGCAACCACGTGTCAGTCAGTCGCTTGAATCGGAAATATGCCATTGGCATCCCTCAAAGATAAATTCGAAGCGCCGTAGGATATCGCAGACTGATTGTGGGTGGAAGGAGAGGATAATTCGTGGCAGCGGTTACGGCCAGGCGAGATGCGCCGCAACCGCAGTTCAATAGGCCGTAGTGGATTACATCCGCTCGCTGGAAGATCTGGATGGGGCAGTGGCTAGTTGCTGGTTGGTAGCCACAGTCAGTGGTTTTCTGACTGTGGGTTCTTCCGTCAATTCAAACCCTGTCTGGTGAGAGGCCGTCTGACTTCGGCAGGTGTGCCAAACCTGCGTAATCCCACGGTCAGAACTGCACTGACCGTGGCTACCACCTGCTTCCAATCAACCCGCCGGCCGGGAAGCTGAATTTCCCGGCCGGCCCAACCCTTTGAACCATGAACTGGATAGTCTGCAATTCAGAAGAGCGTTAGTATGTGCCTGAGATTTGTAGTTTCAAAAGAGATCGCTCAGGGAATTCGACGCAGGCCTTCCGCTCGCTGCTGTGGCGTAAAGGCAGCGGAAACCGTCCTTGCCTTTCCCGAATGCGCCAGCACATAAGCCCGGATGCGCTCCCGCTGAAACGGCAGAAACCCAACCAGCGTCCCCCTAACCTGCGCCAGTTCATCTTCCGTCCACAGTTCCATCATGATGCCGCGCGCCGAGTGGGAGTTTGGGCCCAGCAGCACATGCCCCATTTCATGCGCTACCACGCATCCCAGCAGGCGGTCGGTCAGGACGCCGGCTTGCCCGGCCACCTGTTCCACTTGCGGATAGGTTACCGTGATATCCGAGCCCGCGGCGTAACCGAGAGAACGCTCACGAAATCCTGGAAGCGGCTTGGGGACAATTCGCAAGTCAATGTTAAGCGCATCCGGAGGCTGGGTGCATACCGCAGGGGATTTGCCCGGTGTGCAAAAAACCGGCGCCACGTCCACGCCCGCTTCTCCTAGTATCGATCGCACGTGGTCCATGGCGCGGTTCAAGACCGAGGTTTGCAATCCGGCGTAATCGTACACGCGCAGGAAAATCTCGAGCCGCGCGTTCACTTCTGTGCGCGAACTTCCCGAAGCACTTGCCGGGGAATGAATGACGAGGAATGCGAATCCCATCAAGGAGATGCTGAGCGATTTTTTCATAGGGCGACCACGGCGAAACCGGCGCTGGCATACATTCCACGGAGATATACGAAAAGCCTTGGAGGACAGTTCAGACTTATTACATCGGTTGGATACCCGACTGCAGCGAAACAACCGTGCCGCTTCCGCGGCAGCCCGTTTGCCCCGCTGGTTGGACGCGGAGAAGCGGTGCAGGTTAGCCGGCAAAGCCAAGAATCTATACAGAGCGACATAAATTGTAGCGGCGCTCTACGAGCGCCGACCGGCGGTCATAGACCGCCGCTACAGCCAAATACGCAAACACTTATGTCGTTCCGTATAGTGGTGCGCTTTGTTGCACGCAGGCGAAAAGGTCTTTGCCAAAGCGGTTCGAGGTGTGATATCAAATCCGCCCGGGAATGGCATCTACGCTCTACGGCCTTCCCTTCTGGAGTATGACCACACGCTCACGCCTTCGCGCAATATCCTTGGGACTTATCCTGGCAATAGGATTAATCGTCACGCAAACCGCCCGGTCAACGCAGGCTCCGCGGCTCGAGCGATATGAATTTTCGCTTCCGCGCATGGGGACGATCTTCCGCATCGAGATGTACGCGACTTCGAGCGCCCAGGCGTCGACTGCCGCGGGCGCGGCATTTGACCGCGCCGAAGAGCTCGAGCAGATCATGAGCGACTATCGCGCGGACAGTGAGCTGGAGCGCCTGGCACGCCAGGGCTCCGCCGCGCCTTTTCCGGTGAGCAGCGATCTTTACAACGTGCTCTCGAAGTCCATATGGCTCTCGCAACTTTCGGGCGGAGTTTTTGATGTCAGCGTCGGACCGCTCGTGCAGTTGTGGCGCGCCGCGCGCAAAACCGGGCGCTTGCCGGACAGTGAGGCGATCATTAAGGCCAAAGCCCTGGTGGACTACCGCAACATTGAGCTGGATCCGGCCACGCACACCGTTTTCCTGAAGCGCTCCGGGATGCAACTGGATCTGGGCGCCATCGGGAAGGGTTATGCCGCGGATCAGATGCTGGCCGTGTTGAAATCACAGGGGATCAACCACGCCATGGTGGAGGCAGGCGGGGAAGTGGTAGTGAGCGAGCCGCCGCCGGGCGCATCCGGCTGGAAAGTCGGCATTGACACGGCGGATTCCGACGCGGGCGCGCCGCCCTGCACGCTCCTCCTGCGAACTGCTGCGGTTTCCACCTCCGGCGACGAGCACCAGTTTCTCGATCTCAATGGCCATCGCTATTCGCACGTTATCAATCCGCACACGGGCTGGGCACTGGAAGGGGAAAACAGCACCACTGTGGTGGCTCGAGATTCCACCACTGCCGATTCGTTCGGCACGGCCCTTTCGCTGATGCCCGTGGCCGATGGAATGCGCGTGGTGGAATCGCTCCCGGGCATCTCCGCTCTGTGGGTTCGGCAGGAGAATGGCGCGTGGAAGCACTATGCCTCGCGAGGCTTTCCCGCGCGCTGCATGGGTGCGGCGGCAAAACCGGCGGTGGCGAGCAGAGGCAAATAGGTTGTGTGATACCCGGCATTGCCGAGGTGGCAGCCCGAGTTAGAAAGTTCCTGGAATCGGAACACCTGGGACTCCATCGGACTGAACGGACCCCTCACCCCAACTCCCCTCCCCCTCTTCCCTCTCCCCGAGGAGAGGGAAGAGGGGAGAAGGGGTGATGGGGTGAGGGGATACTTCTAAGAAGCCTCCGGCTTTGTCGGAGGATGATGCAAGATTCTTGATGCGGATATTCGCCAAAAATCGCGTGCTGATCGGAATTGGAATCGTCCTGGGGATCCTGATCATGCTTTCAGGCAAGGCGGGGACGGACGCAACTTCTTCCGACAAATTCTGCGACCAGGCTTGCCACGCCCATCCCGACGCCACGCAGACGTGGATTCGCTCGCCCCACTACACCACCAAGAGCGGCGTGGTGGTTCATTGCGTCGATTGCCATCTGCCCGGCGGCGGAATGGTGTATTACACCGAGAAGGTGCGCCTGGGCAGCATCGATGTTTACGGCAAGCTGTTCAAGGACGTGAAGAAGATCAACTGGCAATCGATGGAGACGCTCAACCAAGCGCGCGACTTCACCTACGACAGCGCGTGCATCCGCTGCCATGCCAATCTGTTCAGCGCCGGCCTCTCGAAGAAAGGCGTGGACGGCCACCTGCACTACCAGCAATCAAAGGACAAGATGCGTTGCATCAACTGCCACCTTCATGTGGGGCACTTTCGCGGGCAGGAGTCCGAGCAGGCCGTGGACGAAAGCGTCGCGCAAGGGCCGGACCTGGATAAGATGTTCCCCTCCGCTCCCCAAGGCTTCCAGAGCTACACGGAAGAGATTCCCGGCTCGACGGTGAACTTCCGCATGGTGGCGGTGCCGGGTGGATCGTTCAAAATGGGCAGCCCGGATTCTGAACCCTATCATCGCGCCGACGAAGGGCCCGTGCACGAAGTGAAACTCAGCCCGTTCTGGATGGAACGCACGGAGGTGACCTGGCGGGAGTACGAGGTTTACCTGCTCCAGCGCGGGAACACGGGGCGGAACCGCGATGCGGCCGCCACCGGCAAGACAGACGGTGTGAGCGGACCCACGCCTCCTTACGGCTCTCCCGACCAGGGTTGGGGCCGGGGCTCGCGGCCCGCCATTACCATGACCTATCACGCCGCCACGGAATTTTGCGCCTGGCTCTCGGAAATTACGGGCAAGAAATACCGGCTGCCCACCGAGGCGGAGTGGGAATACGCGGCGCGCGCGGGCACAACTTCACCCTATTTCTTCGCCGGCAATCCCGAGTCGTTCACCCATCAGCGCTGGCTGAACCATTTGTTTGGAGTGAAGACCGAGCCGCTGGTCGATTATGCCTGGTATCAGGCTGACAGCGGGGATGAGACGCACCCGACGGGCGTCACCAAGCCCAATCCCTGGGGCCTGGAAGATATGCTCGGCAACGTGCGGGAGTTTTGTCTGGATTGGTACGCACCGGACGCCTACGCTCACTCCGCGGCCGTCGATCCGCGAGGGCCGGAGTCCGGCAAGGAGCACGTGGTGCGCGGAGGCTCCTTCCGCTCCGACGCCGCCGACTTGCGCTGCGCCGCCCGCGACCACACGCGTGAAGACGATTGGCTGTTGACGGACCCGCAATCGCCCAAGAGCATCTGGTGGTATTCCGACTGCACGGATGTGGGCTTTCGAGTGGTGCGGGAGTATGATGGGAGTGTCCCGGCCGGGGGAAACAGGCTCGCGGCGGAGAATGGGAAGAAGTGATCGATCCATTCCTGCCCCGAATCTGAAAAAGCTCTATTGAAACTACGATTAACCGCGAAAGGGCTGCGAAGTTTCAAAGTCACAACGTATCCTAAAATTCATTTTTGCATTTAAAGGAGATTCAGCATGAGTGATGAAAAGAAGGAAACAGGAAATCGGGATTTTACCAGGCGAACATTCATCGGCGCCGCGGCGGCCGTGGGGGCGGCGGCCGTGCTTTCGAGCTGCAAGAAGTCGATTGAGCCCCTGAAGTTCGTAGATGCCGCTCCGGACGGCCCGGTTCTTAAGGCCGCACTGGTGGGTTGCGGGGAGCGCGGCACGGGCGCGGCGCTGCAATTCCTGAAGGCGGGACCGAACCTCAAGATCACCGTGCTGGGGGACGTTTTCCCCGATCATCTTCAGAAGTGCCGCGACCATCTCGCTAAAGAAGCCAATCAACAGATTGCGGATGATCATTGCTTTATCGGGTTTGACGCCTACAAGAAAGCCCTGGAAACGGACATTGACGTAATCCTGTGCGCCACGCCGCCGCACTTCCGCCCGATTCATTTTGACGCTGCCGTGGACGCCAAAAAGCACTGCTTTATTGAGAAGCCCTGCGCGGTGGACCCTTCCGGCGTGCGCTCCGTGCTGGCTACCGGGCAGAAGGCCGCGTCGTACAACCTGTGCGTCGTGGCGGGAACGCAGCGGCGGCACGACCGCGCTTATCGGGAAACCTACAATCGCGTTTCGCACGGCGCCATCGGCGATATTGTGGGCGCCACCGCGCGCTGGAACGGCGGTCCGGTTTGGTACGTGGAAAAGAAAAAGGAATGGTCGGAAATGGAAGCGATGCTTCGCGACTGGGTGAACTGGCGGTGGCTCTCCGGCGACCATATCTGCGAGCAGCACGTTCACAATCTTGATGCGGTGCTGTGGTTCACGGGGATGAATCCCACGCAGGTCATCGCCTCCGGCGGGCGCGTGCAGAAAGTCACGGGCGATCAGTACGATTTCTTCAACTCCCAGTTCAGTTATCCCAACGGCGGCATTATGGAGAGCATGTGCCGGCAGATCGATGGCTGCGAGCAGGATATCTCCGAATGGGTGGTGGGCACGGAGGGTTACACCAACTGCAAGAATGCCATTTACGATCTCACCGGCAAGGTGGTTTGGAGATACCAGGAGCAGGGGCAGGATCCCGGCAAGACGCGGGTGAATCCCTACGAGCAGGAGCACGTGGACCTCGTCAACGCCATCCGCACCAATCAGCCTATTAATGAAGCCGAGCACGTTGCCCATGCGACGCTGGCGGCCGTCATGGCCCGCACGGCCGCGTACACCGGCAGCCTGGTAAAGTGGGACGATATGATGAATTCGCCGGACCGCCTCGGCCCGACGGATTACGTTATGGGTCCGGTGAATATCAAGGTGGAAATCCCTGTGCCCGGAAACGCCGCCAACATCGCCAAGCGCGAGCGGTTTGCGTGATTCCGTAGCTTCATTGCCCGTCTGGGGCGCCTCTGTAGGTGCCCCGGATGCACTCAGCAACTCACCTTCAAGTCTCCAACTGCCGAGGTCGTAAATAGTCTCACTTTTCTGAGAGAGTCTCCCGATAAGAAAGTTGTAATTGCGGAGGAACTGCAGTGGCAGGTAGCGATTTCATCCTCCGAACGATTACTCCATTCCGGCTCCTGGTTCGAATCCGCTGGTCGTCCGGACGAGACCATCACGGCTAGCTCTGCGGATTGTCAGGCTGGTTGTGGTATTATCTCGGCGAGAGTTCAGTCGCATTTACTTTGAAATGTCAATCCTCCCCTGCACCCACGAACAAAGCGCAATAGAGCAAATTAATCCCACAATTGACCTTTTGCGAAACCTGGATAATCGACACCCTGAGGTGCTAAAGGGTGTAGGCGTGAGCCCGGAAGACTACCACCCAAAGCGCATTTTTAGGTCTGCGGTGGAAACGATAAGGGGAAGCTTCATTGCATCTTCACTAACGCAGCGTCACCGGATGGTCGCCGAGGTCTTGACCCGACTTGCGGAGGCCGGGGAAATTGTCAGCTTCGAGCCGACCCGCAAAGCGACCCGCCACGACTTTACGATAATTCTCTCCGACCGTCCACGCGTGGCGGCAGCATTAGATGTGAAAGGCGGGGAAGGGAATAGCATCACAATAACCGAGCGCCCCCCATGGGCGCAGGAATTCGTCATGTGGTGCCACCTGGATGGGTCCATTACGAATCAGCCGTCACAGAGCGTCCATTCAATCATAGTCAATCGACTTGCGAACGACCTAATGAGGCGAGGCAAAGTCGTGGATGCTGTTTTCATAAAGGACCAATTGTGCGGCTCTCCTTTGCGAAAATGCCCGAAGTATGTTGGCGACGTATCTGGTGATCGAATCGCCCCGGACATTTTCCTTATGCCACGCGAGCGTCCAACCCCGCAGGAACCGTCGCCAGAGACGCATTCACTCGACTCATTGTACTTGCCTCAGATGGTGTTGGATTGCTTTGGGGTCGCGCGGCGAAACCGTGCTGCTCATGTTTGGTCAGTGGAGATTCACTTGGTTTCTATTACGAAGGGCGGCAGACAGGCGTACATGCGACGGACACGTATTGTCCACAAAGGCAAGATTGTTGAGGAGAACGCAACCAATGCTTAGGCAACTTGGGTTATTCAGTGCATCTTCAACTGCTGTGGCTGGGGCTATCGACGGTTCCCTTTGGGAGGGGTCATTCAATGGTCGCGAGAGTTCGATTCACCAATTGTCGCCCTACGTGGGAAAACTGAAATCGGGGATGGCTGGTGCCCTGATCGAGAAATTTAGCTGCCCCGGGGATGTAGTACTTGACCCGTTTTGCGGATCTGGAATCGTGCCGTGCGAGGCTTTGCTTCGTGGCCGGCACGCGATCGGAAATGACTTGAACCCATACGCATATTTATTGACAAAAGCCAAATTGTCGGCGCCAGCGACCCATTCGGAGGCGGTGACACGGGCATTAAAGGCGTTGGATGAGGCGGCCACTGAGACTGTTTCACTTCGCGAAATACCAGATTGGGTGAGGGCTTTTTTCCACCCCGACACCCTCAAAGAAGCGGTGGCCCTAGTTCACGTGCTGAGGCGGCGACGGGAACACTTCGTCCTGGCGTGTCTGTTGGGAATTCTTCATCACGTCCGCCCCGGATTTCTCTCATATCCGGCTAGCCATCTGGTCCCTTATCTCAGGATTAAGAAGTATCCCCCTAAGTTGTATGCTGAAATGTATAGATACCGTCCAGTCCGTCCGCGACTTCTAGCGAAGATTGGCCGTGCATACCGAAGATTCCAGCCTCCCGAGCGGACCCTGGACCGCGTGGTGCTCCATGAGAACGCAATGGCGCTACCTCTTGTTTGCAATTCTGTGGACGCCATTATTTCAAGCCCCCCGTATTATGGCGCTCTTGATTATGGCCGCGACAACCGACTGAGGCTATGGTTCTTGGGGGTCGAAGACTACAGGGAAGTAGACGCCAAGCTAACATCTAATGATCGCGTTTACATCCCAGAAATGACGCGAGCAGTAGGCGAGATGCTCCGTCTACTGAGGCCCGGAAAGTGTGCCGTTCTTGTTTTAGGGGATTATAACAGGAATGGACGGAAGCAAGACTCCGCTTCCGCCCTGATAGAAATCGTTCGCGACAACCATTGCTCTAAGGGATCGGCCGAGAAGTTGTTGGTTGATGAAATCCCCGATGATCGCCGGGCGAGGAGAATGACTCGAACGACGAGACACGAGACCATTTTAGTAATCCGAAAGCATTAGCCTCTCACTGGTCATCTGCTGGTATGATTTCGTGATGAAAACTAAGTCAAGGGTGATCAACTCGAGGCATCAGATGGAGCGCCAGCCAGCGCTTCCTGCTCCACGCGGGAAAGATCAGAGGCCCTCGCAACCTTTCATCACGTAAAGGACTTGACGCTTCCACTTGAACGATTTGATCCGCTCAACCTCGGCCAGTTGCACAGACAGGAGTACCTGTGCAACCAGCCGCTGACCACGATCCACTGTCACCGCTCTACTCATACCTCAGCGCCACCATGGGGTCCACTTTGGCGGCGCGCCAGGCGGGCAGATAGCTTGCCAGAAATGCCACGCCGGCGAGCAACAGCACGACGACGGCATAGGTTGGAGGATCGGCAGGCTTGACGTTGAAGAGCAGGCTCGCGAGCAAGCGCGTCAGGCCGAGTCCTGCCGCTGCGCCCAGCACCAATCCCAATGCCGTAAGCCTCATGCCGCGCGCGATGATCAGTCGCGTCACGTCGCCCCGCTCGGCGCCCAGTGAGATGCGGATGCCGATCTCACGGGTGCGGCGCGCCACTTCGTACGACAGCAATCCGTAGAGCCCCATGCAGGCCAGGACCAGCGCCAGCAAGCCGAAAAAGGTTGAAAGCCGGGCGATCACGCGCTCCTGCGTCATCAGGTTTTCGATGGCATCCGTCTGGGTGCGCACTCCAAACAGCGGAAGATTGCTGTCCAGCCGGTTGGCGATGTTGCGAACTTGGGGAACGAGGGAAGAGGGATTCGTCGCCGTCCGCACTTCGAAGTACGCGCCGCCCGTCGCCAGCGGGATGTAGACCCCGGGTTTAATTTCGCGGCGCAGGTCGTCATATTTCGTGTCCCCGACCACGCCCACAATCGCCCAGCGCCGGATGTTGGGCGCACTTCCGAAAGAACCGCCGCTGGCGGAATTGCTGTCGCCCTGGGTGAGCACTTTGCCCAGGGGATTTTCATTCGCGAAGTAACGATGGACAAAAGCGGCATTCACCATGACGGGCACGGTCGGGCTGGCGGGGGCTGGTACTTTTGGCGCAGTTGAGGGCCAGGCCGCGGAAGGTCGATGCTCCGCAGCTTCACGTAACGCCGCGGCCTGGGCGGCGACGTCGAAGTCCGCCGAAGTGAACGCCCGGCCTTCCAGCACCGGGATGCGCAGCGTCTTCACGAACTCCGGTCCGGTAGCGAGCATATCCACTTCCTGGTTGGTTTTTTCCGGTTGGCCTTCAATGTGGAGATCGCTGGTCCACAAGCCGCCGCTCAGCAATGTGTCGGAGGAGTAGCTTGCGGAGATTACGCCCGGCAGCGCGCTGATTTGTTCCTGCGTGCTCCGGTAGAGGGTCTGAATCTCCGAGCCCTTGTACTTCTGAAGCGTGGGGTCAATGCCGAAGAGCAGCAGGTTGTGCGTGTCGAATCCGGCCGGGACGCTGCGGAGGTTTTGCAGGGTTCGCACCATCAGGCCCGCGCCCACCAGCACGATCATGGAGAGCCCGACCTGCACCACCACCAGCGCCCTGTCAAGCCGCCAGCGGCACCGCGCGGACGCTGCGCCGCCCGAAAGCAGCGAGCCGTCATTCTTGAGCGCGGGCGTCAGGCTTAGCCGCGTGCTGCGCAGCGCCGGAGCGAGTCCGAAAATCAATCCCGTCAGGACTGAAATCGAAATCGTGAACGTCAACGCGCGCCAATCTGGGCGAATCTCAAAGGGAAACGGGCTGTCGGTGCGGCCCAGGACGAGCGGCCCGGTCATGACGCGGACGCCCCAATATGCGAATACGACCCCCAACGCGCCGCCCGCGACAGAGAGCGCAACACTCTCGGTGAGCAGTTGGCGAATGATCCGCAGGCGGCCGCCGCCCACCGCCAGGCGAATCGCCATTTCCTTCTGCCGTGCGGTGGCGCGCGCCAGCAGCAACCCGCCAACGTTCGCGCAGGCGATCAGCAGTACCAGGCCGACCGCGCACATCAGAATATAGAGGGGCTGAGCGTAAAATCCGCGCTGCCCGGTAAGGCCCTGCTGAGCAGGCAGAAGAAGGATTCTCGGGTCGTCAGCTTCCTTGGAACGCGGCTTTTCCCCGTGCAGCATGGTGTTGCGGAAAGCGAGCGTCGCCGCTGCCTGGGCCTTCTCCCTGGAAACGCCCGGCTTCAGTCGCGCAATGACCACCAGCCACCACTCGTTATAGGTCCAGGTGTCATTATCGCTTCCCCACCGGCCATCCAGCCGGGGTTTCATGGAAAGCGTGAGGAAAAGGTCCTGCGATTTGCCGGGGCTAAGGTGTGTAAATCCCGGATCGGCCACGCCGACAATGGTGAAGGGAACATCGTTCAGGAGTACGGAACGGCCGAGGACGGTGGGGCTGCCTGCGAATGCAGCCTGCCAATAGGCGTAGCTCAAGACAGTCACCGGAGGAGAGGCGGGGGTGTCGTCGCCCGGCATCAAAATGCGTCCCAATGCCGCCCTCACGCCAAGCGTCGAGAAATAATCGCCGGAGACAAGTTCGCCGTCCGCCATTCGCGCCAAGCCGTCGCCGGTCATGACCCATCGAGCTGGCCCCGCGAATGCCGTGGCGCCTGAAAACGCATCTTTTTGAGAGCGAATCGTTTCAAAGAAGGGATAAGGCAGCGAACATCCCGAGGGATTGTTGTCATCTCCCGGCTTGCAGTCGCCGAAGGAGCTGTTTCCACTGTGGTGGGGTTCCTTGTGCGCGGCCCAACGCAGCACCACCAGGCGTGAGGGATCATCCACGGGGAGCGACTTCAGCATGATGGCGTCAATCATGCTGAAGATTGCCGTGTTGGCGCCGATGCCCAGCGCCAGGGTTAGCACGGCCACAGTTGTGAAACCGGGATTTCGGCGGAGCTGGCGAATTCCATAACGCAAGTCCTGCCATAAGGTCTCGATCGTGGATTCCCATCCCGCCCCGCGAATTTCTTCCTTCACGGCCTCCGTACTGCCCATTTCCATGCGCGCGGCGCGCAGGGCTTGCTCGTGAGTCATGCCGGAGCGCATTTTTTCCTGCGCGGCCGCGTCAATGTAGGCGCGCAGTTCTTCGTCCATGTCCCGCTCCACCTGTTTTTTGCGGAACAGACTTCGAATCCCGCCGATGACGCTTGTGAGGAATGACATGAAATCTCTCCGTCGTGGCATGGCCTTCCAGGCCATGGGTGAACACGGGCAGGATGCCCGTGCCACTGTCTTACGACGCTTCCATGATCCGCGTAATGGCCGCGAGTTGGCGCGTCCACTCGGCGGTCTCGGTCTTGAGTTGCGCGCGCCCGCGTTCGGTGAGCTTGTAGTATTTGGCCCGACGATGGTTCTCCGTGGGGTGCCATTCCGCCTTGATCCAGCCCTGGCGTTCGAGCCGTCGGAAGGCGGGGAACAGGGAACCGGGATTTACGCGAAACACGCCCTTGCTGATCTGCTCAATGCGCTGGGCGATGCCGTAGCCATGCCGGGGTTCGAGTTGGAGCGTTTTTAAGATGAGCATGTCCAAGGTGCCCTGGACGAGCTCGGTGGCTCTTGGATTCATTGTTCTCCTTTAGATAATCAAATGAGGATATCCCTTTCCTCTAGATTGTCAAGGGGAGTTTGGGGGCAAGGGGGGTTCTGCGACCGGGCCAGATATTTGCGACCTTCAATCCCGCCGCGGGGGCCGGCGCTCGGCGACGATGGTGACCTGCATGTCTTGCGCGTGTCGAACGATTCGATGAATCAGGTTGCGTCCCAAGAATCCCTCCCAGGGGGAATACTGCGGCCGGACCATAAAGAGCTGAGTGATGTTATGGAGGCGGGCGAAATCGAGCAGCGTGGTGGAGATATCCTGGCCTTGCAGAACGCGGGTTTCCACGTGGAGGTTGCGTGCAAAGTTGAGGTGGCGCTCCACCGCTTCGCGCTTGGAAGCGGGGAACATGCTGAAATCGAATTCGGTGTGGACGAACACCGCAAAGCAATCGGCGCGAAGATAATCCGCCACTCGTTTTCCGCGGCGAATGAGCATGGCGGTGGAAGGGTGTTCGGTGACGTGAACAAGAACGCGTTCAGTGGGAGTCCTTTCGCTGCCATTCCCAGGGGTGGAATCGCCTGTTGCCGCCGGTCCACCCGGGGGTTCGTCCAATTGGCGGATGTCGACTTCGTGCGCGGTTTGGCGTAGCGCGATTTCTCGCAGGGCGACGAGCGTGGGTTCTTTGAAGAAGTTTTGCAGCGCGCGCTGGGCTTTTTCAGGCGGGTAAACAACGCCCCGCTCGAGCCGATTCAGCAGCGCGCGCGGCGGAAGGTCCACCATCACCACTTCGTCCGCCTGCTTCATTACCCAATCGGGAATGGTCTCGCGAACCGGTACGCCACTAATGTCCTTCACCTGGTCGTTCAGACTTTCGAGGTGCTGGATGTTCATGGTGGTCATCACATCGATGCCCGCCTCGAGCAATTCCAGAACGTTCTCCCACCGCTTCAGATGGGTTGAACCGGGAACATTCGTGTGCGGTAATTCGTCCACCACGCACACTTCAGGGTGGCGGTCAAGGATGGCTTTCATGTCCATTTCCTCGAACACCGCTCCTCGATATTCCATTTTGCAGCGCGGCAGGATCTCGAGACCCTGCGCTTGCGCAATGGTGTCCTTGCGCCCGTGCGGCTCGAGATAGCCGATGACGATATCAATGCCGCGCTTGAGCAGCTCATGAGAGTCTGCAAGCATTTGATAGGTTTTGCCGACCCCGGCAGCGTAGCCGAGATAGACTTTCAGGCGTCCGCGCTTTGTGGGTGATGCATCCATGAGCTTTGAAGGGTAAAGTTCCCGCCTTCCCTAACCTGGATTATTCATGAATTTCTTGGCGCGATGGTGGGGGAAAAGAGTTTCTCACAGAGCCCGCCGAGTCAAGGCACAGAGGACACGGAGAGAATCCGGAAAGCTTCTCTGTGCGCTCTGCGAGCTATGGGTTCGCTGATTCCACCGGTCAAAGACTCCGTGAACTCTGTGCGAACCTCACTTGGGTCTGTCTTGTTCTCCCCTTTTCA
>JASHTZ010000100.1 GCA_030040295.1 Terriglobia bacterium
ACACTAGAACCAAACAAATTCATGCAGTCGCCGGGAAACATCACGAAACGGTTGGTGGCGGTCATGGCGGCGCTCCTGGTGTGCGCCGCGGGTGCGTTCGGCCAGGATGCCCCTTTGCCCTCCCTGGTGGAAGTCTACTGGCAATCCTCGAGAAGCATCTCAGCGCCCAACCTGACCAACCCGATTGTTCTTGACACGGACATTCTGCGCGCCGAGGCGAGCAACGATACGCTGACTTTTTACGGGTTGGAGCGCGGCGAAACCATCGTGGTGGCTTACCTCAAGGACAAGCCCATCAGCATTCGCGTGCGCGTCATCGCCAAGCCGGTGAAGGAGGTTTCGCCCTCCATGCGGCAGCGCCAGGATGAAATGGGGCAGGGCTCCGTGAGCTCAAATGTCCTGACCTCCACCAACAATGGAAGCACCGCGGTGGGATTGCTGGACAACGTCTCCTGGTCGCAAATGGCGGGCCTGCACGGGCGGCTGGATTTTGCCAGCCAGATGGAGGAAGACGCCTATTTGGGGGGCCACGACTTCAACCTGCGCACTGCCACCCTGATGTATACGGACCCCACCAAGGTGGTGCAGGCCGGAGACTTCAGCACCAATCTCATCGGCAGCGGGTCGCAGGGTTTTGTGAACTCCTACTCCTTCATCGATTCCACAATTCTGCGCGGAGGGAGCTTCAGCCTGAAGCGCGGCGAAAATGAATACGATGTCTACGCCGGCACCACCGTGCCGTTCTTTTATCTCACCCTGGGTGCTACGCGCGATGTGGCTGCTTTCTCATTCCGCCGGCAGCAGACCAAAAAGCTCAGCTTGTTCACCACCTCGACCTTCATCGACGCACCGGTCAATATTTTTGGGCTGGGCTCAGGGCGTCGCGATAATTACATGCAGACCGCCGGATTTTCCTTTACCCCCAATCGCCGCTGGACCTTCCGGGGAGCGGGGGGAGCAAGCAATCATGGCGGGATGGTGCGGGGCGAAATGTCGTACCAGAGTAGTTCCACGACGGTTTACGCAGCGGGAATCATGTCGTCGCAGTTGTTTCCCATCAACCAGTTGGGATCGCTCGTGACCAGCACCAATTCCGCCCAGGCGGGCTGGCTTTTTCGGAACAAGCCGTGGCTGACGGAGTCCGTGAACTATCAGCACATCGTGACGCAAAGCATTCCGGGAATCACCACCGCCGGGGGTTCGGATTACCTCAGTCCCAGCGTCTGGGTAAAACTGGGGAGCAAGCAGGACGTGGACGTGGAATACGATTACAGTCACAACGTGGGGGGATTCGCCACCGACGCGACCACCGGCAACCGCGTGGACGCCTTTTGGCATTACCAGGTTTTTCCGAAAATCTCCAACACGGCGCAACTCACCGTGGGATCCTTCCAGGACCCGCTGCAAATCGATTCGGAGGACCAGTTCACTTTTCGCGATTCGGTCTACTTCCCGGTGAAGTGGGGCTCACTCTCGGTGGGATTTGAGCAGAACAAAACCAATCCCTCGCTGGTAGAGAAGCTCGAATCGGAGTTGAGTCTTTTAAGTCCGGCCCTGCAATCCCTTTTTCTGGCCGATCCTGTCGCCTTTGTGAATTCCTCCGAGCTTCCCCCGGAAGTCCGCGCGCTGCTGAACGCCCAAGTGCCCATCGGAACCTCAATTTCCGTTGCGGGCCAGTTCCACATGTGGCATGGACTGGAGTTTTCACCCAGCGCCTCCTTGATCCGGAACACCGACGGAAGCTTGCAGCAGTCCTGGACGCCGTACTTTAATTACGGCCTGCGCTATCAGTTGACGCCCACCCTGCAGTTGACCTCTTCGCTCAGCAACCTCTGGGTGCTGGCGAATTCCCAGGGTTCGGTGGAACACTCCATGGTGTTCTCGGTGGGCATCACCAAAAATTTCCGCGCCGCGCCCAGCTATTTCCGCTCCACGCTCCATCACGGTTGCACCATCGAGGGCCGGGTGTTCCGCGATAAAAACGTGAACGGAGTCTTGAATCCCGGTGAGCGCGGCTTTGACGGCATTCATCTGGAATTGGAAAACGGCGAATCGGCGGTAACGGATGAGCTGGGCCGCTATAAATTCGAAAATGTGAGCGTGGGCCAGCACCACATCTCGCTCAGCCTCGCGCAGTTCCCCTATCCCGTGCGCATGACCACTCCCAGCGACGCGGATGTGGACCTGATCCGCTCCCGAATGGCGGTGGTGAATTTTGGGGTGGTGGATTTCTCCCGGCTGGTGGGGTCGGTGTTCAACGATTTGCGCCTGGAAGGAAAGCGCGCGCCGGATTCCGAAGGCATGCCGGAAATCCGGCTGGTGCTGGATGACGGCCGCCAGAAGCGCACGATCGTGACGGAAAATGGTGACTTCGAATTGGTGGACGTGCCGCCGGGCAACTACACTCTTAGCGTGGACCCCGCGACGGTGCCCGCCAACTACGTCCTGTCGAATGAATCATTCCCTGTTCACATCACCCCCGTTTCCACGTTGGTTCAGAATGTCCCCGTGCGCGCCCTGCGCTCAATTGCCGGCCGGGTTTACCTCAAGACGCCCAAGGACAATTCCGCTGCCCAGACTCCCGGCGCCGTCGCGCCCCAAGCCAATGGACCATGGCCTGGAAGCGATTACGCGCTGGTGCCCATGCCGGGAATTCACCTTCGCGCCGGCAAAAGCACGGCCGTCTCCGATGAGCAGGGCAACTTCCTGCTGCGCGACCTGCCCGCCGGCGACTTGACCATCGAGGTGGTCCCGGTAAGAACCATGCCCGACGGAATGCAAGCCCCCAGTGGAAAGGTTCACCTGCCCGCGGAGCCGATCCAGGTGCAGGGCGCCACCATCGTTATTGGCAATCCCGATCTGGTTCCTTACCTCGTGGGAAAAACCGCGCAGGAAGTGCGCGACGATGCTGTAGCGCAGATTAGCAAGAAATAATTTTATGGCGTGGGCGTCCCCCCGCTGTGGCACGGGTCATTGCGTCACGATGGTGGTCGTCCTGAGTGCGGCATCACTCCTGCCCGGCAACATCCTCCATTCCACTGTTTCCTCAGATTGAAGGTGATTGGAGGGGAGGTTAATCAGCACGTCGCCGCTGCTGACCGCAGGTCTGGCATTGGCCACCACACCCATGGGCATGATCGTGGCAGTTATCACCAGCGTGGCCTGGGCGGTATTGCCACGTGCCGCGGCGGTCGTTCCAGCCGGCATTCGGCCCGGGGTCACGCGTGCCGAGCCTTGCGCAAAGGCTCGATGGGCGGGGAGGAAGCTAAGAACCAGGACCGAAGTTAAAAGGAATTGACTCGTTCCCAGCCACTTGGGGCGCCGTGCCGGCCGTAAGGGTTGGATCGCCGTCGAAGATGCCCTGCATCCCCCTGGATCGCGCGCGCACTTGACCGGCAAACTTACTGATATTGGAGCCGGCAGGCCGGTATGATCCAAGGCACGCATCATTCTGTCCTTGTGATGTATATCCGCAGCTCAAGAGATTACTTTAATTTGGCAGGGCCGGCTTTCAGGGTGGGGATTGGGTCATCCGGAGGCCTGGCTGGCCCTTCGGTTCAAAAAAAAATCCTTGACACATAATTTGTGGTAGGATGGGGTCATGAGAAGGATGCTCGCCAACGCGTTGTTCGTGGCGGGGGTTCTGGCAGTTTTCTGTCCCTTTGCGCTGGCTCGCGGCGCGCATGGTTTTTCAGGGGGAGCCCGTGGTTTTTCAGGTGGCGCGACGGGATTTTCTCGCGGCTTTTCTTCCATGCCGCGAACGCACTTGATGCCTCAAGCGGTCAGACCGGCGCCTCGTCCTTCCAGTAGCCGTGCCTATTCCGTGCCGTTCAATTTTCCAAGCGCCACCGGATCGTCATTGATCAATCCCCTCGAATCCTCATGCATCTTGAACTCCGCTTTTGCGGGTTCCTATTATTGCCGCCAATATTTTTCCGGTCGCGCCGCGTGGGGTTATGAGCCCATCTACCCCTACTGGATGCCCTCCATGGGTTACGATACAGACCAGTCCACCACCCAGGCCGCAGCACCCCAGCAGGACGATGAACTCTCCGCACAGGTCGGCAACCTTGCAGCAGAAGTTGAAATGATGCGTGAGGATCAGGCCGCGCGCGACATGCAAGCGGGTCAACCCTCGGCGGAGGCGCAGTCCCCATCCCCCACCACTGTCCTGGTGTATCGCGATGGCCACCAGATGGAAGTTCATGACTACGCGATCCAGGGCCAAACCCTCTGGGTGTTTTCGAATCAGGCCGCGCAGCGAGTTTCGCTTGCCGCGCTCGATCTCCCCGCCACGGAGCGTGTGAACGCACAGCGCGGAGTTGAGTTTTCCGCCCCCGACGGCCAGTAGTTTCGTCCCCCCCACAGTTGACTTCCCGGAATCACTTATCGCCTTTGGCAGCGCGGCCGGCCGAGCTTGTGAAAAACCTGCTGAAAAGAGAAACATCTCCCGCAAAGACGCCAAGGCGCAAGGCACCGCTAAGCAAACAAAGCAGTACCGGGTTGCGTGACTTTGCGTCTTGACGTGAGATTGTTTATTTTTTCACACCTTCTCCCGCCCGTCCGCTGACGGAGACTCCTGAATCCGCAGAGGCCCATGCCACAGCCGTTCGATGTTAAGATGGGCAGTCACCCTCAGGACATCGTACACGACACCGTGATGAGGCGACGGCTCTGAGCACCGAAACCCCTTCCAAACCCGGATTCCAATTGCCGGCCATGTTCCGTGCCCTGCGGCACCGGAATTACCGGCTGTTCTTTGCCGGCCAGATCATTTCGCTGGTCGGCACCTGGATGCAGAACATCGCGCAATCGTGGCTGGTCTATCGCATCACCAAATCTCCACTGCTGCTGGGGCTGGTGGCGTTCGCGGGGCAGGTTCCGGTGGCCGCCTTCGCCCCGCTGGGAGGTTTGTGGGCTGACCGTTACAGCCGCTACCGCACCGTCATCGGCACGCAAACCGCCTCCATGCTGCTGGCTTTTGTTCTGTCCGCGCTCACTCTGCTGGGGACGATTCGAGTGTGGGAAATTATGCTGGTGGCTGCGCTGCTGGGTGTGGTGAATGGCTTTGATATTCCCGCGCGCCAGGCCTTCATCGTGGAAATGGTGATTCCCGACGATCTCATCAACGGCATCGCGCTGAATTCCGCCATGTTTAACGGGGCGCGCATGTTGGGTCCGGCCGTTGCCGGCGTGACCGTGGCGGCGATTGGCGAGGGCTGGTGCTTTTTCGTCAACGGCGTGAGCTTTATCGCGGTGATCATCGGCCTGCTGCTGATGGTGGTGAAGCCGCGCACACGCGCGCCGCGCGGGCATTCGGCGTTTGAAAGCGTTCGCGAAGGCTTCCGGTTTGTGGCGCGCACCGGGCCCATTCGCGCGCTGCTGTTCCTGCTGGGAGTGGTCAGCCTGACGGGCATGCCCTACGCCGTGCTCATGCCCATTTTCGCGGATGAGGTTCTGCATTCGGGCGCGCGCGGACTGGGCTTGCTGATGGGCGCAACGGGAGTGGGCGCGCTGGCCGCTACTCTGGTGGTGGCGGCGCGGCGCGGAGTGCGCGGGCTCGGACGCTGGATCACCTACGCCTCCACGGGCTTCGGCGCCAGCCTGATTCTGTTTGCGCTTTCGCGCTCGCTGACGCTTTCCATCGCCTTGCTGCTTCCCGCCGGTTTCTGCATGCTGATCCAGACGGCGAGCTCCAACACGCTGGTTCAAACCATGGTGCCCGACGAGCTGCGCGGCCGCGTGATGTCCGTCTACTCGATGATGTTCACGGGCATGGCGCCCCTCGGAGCGCTGCTGGCCGGAGCCAGCGCC
>JASHTZ010000014.1 GCA_030040295.1 Terriglobia bacterium
CTTTATCTGGATCTGATGAAAAAGAGCCTATCCTACTCCCTTTGGCCGGACCCTCCGGTGCCGGTCAAGCATCTCGTCACGTACAAAGCGGCTCCCTTCAGATGGTTGAGCTCGGCTTTTGACAGGGTCCTAGGGCCGAAACAACTTGTCCTGTGCCGCGAGCAGCACAACAAGCCGGAGCGAAGGGATGAAGGACGGTTTTTCCCATTATGCAGTCACACCATGCTGGGTAGGAAGCGGCTCGACAATCTTCAGTATTGTGTGGAAACCGTCCTTGAAGAAGGGGTAGAAGGCGACTTGATAGAAACCGGAGTCTGGCGAGGCGGTGCATCAATCTTCATGCGTGCCATTCTCAAAGTGCACGGAGTAAGTGATCGAAAAGTGTTCGTAGCCGATTCCTTTGCCGGACTGCCGGAACCCAATCCCACCGCATATCCCGCCGATAAGACGGACCGCCACCACGAATTCACTTTTCTTGCCGTCCCACAGGAAGAAGTTGAGAATAACTTCCGCCTTTACGATTTGCTGGATGGCCAGGTGGTTTTCCTGAAGGGCTGGTTCAAAGATACGCTTCCCATGGCCCCCATTGAGAAGCTCGCAGTGATGCGATTGGATGGCGACATGTACGAATCCACGATGGACGGCCTCAACAACCTGTATCCCAAGCTGACACCCGGTGGCTTCTGCATCATTGATGACTACGGATTGCCGGGGTGCCGCCGCGCAGTGGATGATTTCAGAGCGCAACACGGAATTTCGGCCGAACAGAAGGTCGTGGATTGGACGGGCGTGTTCTGGAGAAAAGTATGACCTCGACCTGGGGGATTGCCGCTGCTACCATAACATTCAGCATTAACTTGCAGGAGTTCCAACGGCCGTCAATCCGTGATGTCAGGCTTTGCTCTATAGAAGCTTCTTCCCAAGACTCTCCAGGCTAGAATCAGCGAAGTTATGCAGAGCGCGATGCCCCCCAATAGCAGCAGTAACACCACCAAATCCCATGCAGGGCGGTGTCTGTAGAGCCACGGAAGATTTATGGAATGCAAGCCGTGATACAGCCAGCGGTTCCATCGGGAATGAGAATTGTAGCCCTCCACGATCCGCGCCGTTTTCGGATCCACGTAGTACATCGACTGCTGTGCATCGTTAAACTGCACGAAAATTACAGGGAGCGGTAGAGAATGGTGGCGGTCGAGATAGTACGACTCGTACTGCGTAACGAGCCGTATCTTCGTAATTTGGTAGGGCTTCGCTGCCTTCTCCAGTGCATCGATGATTGACTGGTGATCGAATTCCGTTACTGGTTGGCCGGCAACTGCAACGAAAAGTGTTTGCCCGGGAGCGGATGTCACGATGTACACAGGCTTATCCAATACCAAGCCAAAATCTAACTCTTTGGGACGAAAATCGGAGGGGAGCGAAAGGAGGGCCTGTTGTGGAGACTTGACCGCAAAGGCCGCGAGGGGAGGGGTTCCTTGAAGCGCCCGCGAAAGCTGGGAACTGAGTGCATTCGAATCTCCACTCTGTAGCGTGGGAAAGGGGTCCATGGAGAGCATCCCGCTGAATGCCCACGTGCAGGCGAGCAAACCAAATGTGAGTCCCAGCACCATGTGCCAACGCTTCGGGCCTGTGTATGGAATACTCGATGGAGATTTCCCACGGCGGTATTGCTTTGAAGGCGAGTACATCCATGTGCCAATCACCAGGCCCAGGAGCGCAGCGACGGTTGCTAATCCCGATGTCCAGATGACTAAATGGCTCCACTGAGCCGCGCGTTTGCGTAAGGGGGTGAAATAAAGCCAATGTGGAATGGGGCCGAGATAAGCACCCAGGCGGGACGCCCGAGTGGTATATTGCACCACATCACAGGTAACCGTCGAAACGTAAGCTTGTTGGCCATCCGGCCACGAATATTTTCGCAGTGGCCGAAGAGCGCGAAACTGCCCCGAAACGGTCCATTGATCCTCTTCGGTATTGAGTTCCATTTTGGCGGTTGCCGCCGGCTGATTTGTCCACGCAGAGGCTAGCCGGAGGGTTAGTTCTGGCGGGCACGTCGTAAGAACTTCCCCTGTATCCGCATAGACAATGGATTCGGTGCGGCCCATTCGAAAGCGATATGCCGGACGCCCGTCAAGTAATGCAAGCCTCACGTTGCTGGGAGACCGGCTGGACTTGAGTTGGGCAAAGGCATCCTGAGGCATCAATTTGATCTGGAGCGGGTCCAGTGTAGCTTCATGCTTCAGACGGTCGGCGGCTGACACTCCCGGATAGTCCCAGTACATCATGCCCACACCGGAAGCGAACCACATCAGAAATAGCAGGCACAGGCACACTCCCAGCCACCGATGGACGAATATGATGGCTTGTTTTGCATTTAAGGCGATGTGAGGCTCCATGGAAAGTACCGTGAAGACGCCACTAACACTATACTTCCTGTCAAGATTTGGCGTGACCAGAATACCGCGACAAAAAATCTTGACATAATTTCGAAGAAGCTGATACCTTCACGTCGTTCTCTGGTGCCCGTAAGGGCTTAATCGGGAAGTCCGGTGAAAATCCGGCGCGGTCCCGCCACTGTGACGAGGTTCGCTGCTTCGAAGTACCACTCAGCACATGCTGGGGAAGGTGAAGCAGTTGGCAGGCAACTGCCGCCTCCAAGTCAGGAGACCTGCCGAGAACAGTGCGTAACTAAGCCTGCGGAGAACAGGAAAAGTGCCAGCCTTTTATTCCATCACCAAGTCCGTTTGTCTGCCCCTCCATCTCCCGTCGCTTAGTCTGCCACTATTCCAACAGAGGTGGACCTCATGCGCCCTTCACGTGGTGCCGCCCAGCAGCTCGGACTTGCTGGGGAAAATTGGCTTTCAATACCTTTTGCGTTCGTCGAAACTTCTCAATCTATTGATCCGAGAGAGTTTGTTCAACTTCATGTCCGTTCGGTTTTTGCCAAAATTGCATTCTCTGTTGCCACCGTCTTGCTCACCTCCGCCGTCGTGGCATGGAGCGCGGTAACCGGCAACATTTCGGGCATAATCACCGATAGCACCGGGGCGGTGATTCCGGAAGCCGCGGTGACAGTTATCAACGCGGACCAGGGCTTACGAAGCAAGACCAACACCGATGCCCGAGGGTTT
>JASHTZ010000101.1 GCA_030040295.1 Terriglobia bacterium
GGAAACATAAAGCGAGGATGGTCGATTTCAAATTTCGCCTCCAAAAATGCTAAGGAACTGCCAGGATATTTAGGTTAACACGGTTTGAAAGGGCTTGTGGGAGGGATTTCGGGAAGCGCGAAGGTGTCGCAGCGGGTTTACGACCAGGCAAAAGGGTTGCGGAACGTGGCCCATCGGTAGTAAAAGACTGGGAGTCATGATCGCAGCCATAGAGCGGAATGATATCAGTTTTGAGCGATAATCGAAACAGACTTGATTCAAAAGCAGGAGGGGAAAAATGTGGAAAGAGTTCAAAGAATTTGCCATGCGGGGCAGCGTTCTCGATATGGCGGTTGGAATTATCATCGGAGCGGCGTTTGGAAGAATCGTCACTTCCGTGGTGAATGACATCATCATGCCGCCCATCGGTGTGATTCTGGGACACGTGGATTTTTCGGACCTCTATATCAATCTCTCCAGGACTCACTATGACTCGCTGGCGGATGCCAAGAAGGCCGGAGCTGCCATAATCGGCTACGGCACGTTCATCAATACGGTCATCGATTTCCTGATTGTGGCTTTCGTCGTCTTCCTGCTGGTGAAACAGGTCAACCGCATGATGAAGCCGTTGCAGAGCACGCCCCCGCCGGCCGCCACCAAGGAGTGCCCCTATTGCATTTCCGGGGGCATCGCGTTGAAGGCCACGCGCTGCCCGCACTGCACAGCGCAGCTCCAGGCGGCTTAAAGTGCTGGTGATTGCCGGGAGCGGCGATTCGGCGAGGGAGAAGCCGCTCTCACGGCTCTCATTCCGCCTTGAGAGATCTTTCCATCAATTCGCGAATGGCTTCACGGGGCGAAACTTCCCCTTCAAGAATTCTGTGAACCTGTTGGGTGATGGGCATTTCCACATGTAGCTTTCTGGCGAGGGCGACGGTGGCGGCAGTTGTCTTCACGCCCTCGGCGACCATGCGCATGGAGCCGACGATCTCCGCAAGATTTCGGCCTTTGCCGAGCTCGACACCCACGGAGCGATTGCGGCTGAGGGCGCCGGTGCAGGTCAGAACGAGGTCGCCCATGCCGGCGAGTCCCGCCAGGGTTTCACGCTTGCCGCCGCAGGCGCAGGCAAGGCGGGTCATTTCCGCAAGACCCCGCGTGATGAGCGCGGCGGTTGGGTTGTGCCCGAGCCCGAGGCCTTCCACCACTCCTGCAGCGACGGCAATGACGTTTTTCACCGCGCCGCCCAATTCCACTCCCACCACGTCGCTCGAGGTGTAGAGGCGCAGAGCCGGGGAAGCAAACTCGCGCTGAACTTGCTGCGCGATGGCAGGATCGTCCGAGGCCACGACCACGGCGGTGGGTTCGCCGTGCAAAACTTCACGCGCAAAGCTCGGGCCGGAAAGTGCGCACAACCGCGGAGCAAACGATTTGCCAACCTCGCTGCGGATTACTTCGCTCATGCGCATTAAGCGGTCAGTGTCCAGGCCCTTTGTGGCGCTGACAAAAATCATTTCGGGGCGAAGGTGCGGCAGCATTCGCCGGCATAGCGCTGCGCACACGTGCGAAGGCATGACCGTGAGTACGATTTCAGCGCCGGCCAGCGCCTCGCGCATGTCTCCGGTGGCCGAGAGATTCGCCGGAAGCCTGACGCCCGGCACGAAGAGTTCATTTTCGCGACGCGCGCGAATGCTCTCCACCACTTCGGGCTCATAAGCCCAAAGCGTGACCGTGTGGCCCAATTGCGCAAGCGTCGCCGCGAGCGCTGTACCCCAATTGCCCGCGCCGATTGTTGCGATTTTCATCAAAGACTGTCCGTAGTCAGTAGTCCGTTGTCCATGGTCAGTTGTCGCCGCGATCTTGCAACAACTGACGACTGACCACGAACTACGGACTGTTTTTCTTTTGTCCAACTTTACTTTCCGTCCCTTTCAGAAGCCTTCCGATATTGGCGCGATGCATGGTGATGATGACCAGAGCGCCGCCTGCAGCACCCAGCACGATAGGAAGGGGCGGGCGGCGCATAAAATAAACCAGCAGGGGAAAAGCCGCGGTGGCGATGATGGAGCCGAGCGAAATATATCGCGTGACCGCCACAATGACGGCGAAAACTACCAACACCAACAGAACCTGTAGAGGCGCGAGGGCAATAAACACTCCCACGCCTGTGGCCACCCCCTTACCGCCATGAAATTTCAGCCAGACAGGGAAGCAGTGGCCCAAAATCGCGCACACGGAGGCGCCGGCAATCCAGCGCGGGTCGCCTAGAAGTGGAATCCAATTCGGACTTCTCGATGTCAGGCGGGACGCGAGCAGAACCGCGAATGCGCCTTTTCCCACATCGAGAAGGAAAGTGGCGATAAAGCCTGCAATACCAAGATTGCGCATCACGTTGGTGGCTCCGGTTGAGCCGCTTCCCGTGTTGCGAACATCCACTCCTTTTTGCCATCGGACAATGAGATACCCGAAGGGAATTGACCCGAGCAGGTAAGCGAGAATCGGAGTAGTGGCCGCAATCATAAAAGACAAATTAAGAGTGGTCAGTGAATAGCGGATAGTGGCCTGCGGACAACCTCCGCCCGGACGTTACAAGCCACCACTAACTGTGGTCGCAAGTGAAAATCTCATCACTTTTCGATACACCGCGCCGTGCGGTGATAGTTTACTTTCAAAAAGGAAAAAATCCGAGACCCCAAACTTCCCGAACGATGACGCTGCGGCTGCCGCGGCCGCCGATGAAAGTTCAGGCTGCGGCCGCGGGTCCTTGAATCTCGCCAGAGTCAGATGGGGCGAGAAGTCGCGTTCTTCGCGTGCAAAACCAAATTTCTCCATTTGCGCTTCAATGCGCGTGGCCAGTTCCGCGAGCGCAGGCGGGGCGGCCACACCCGCCCAGAAAACGCGAGGGCGTTTGGCGTTGGGAAAAAATCCGAAGCCCGAGACTTCCACGGAAAAGGGCTCAAATGGACCTGCTTTCGACAGTGCTTCGTTTATCTGCGCGACTCGCGCGTCGGAGATTTCACCCAGGAACTTAAGGGTGAGGTGAATGCCCTCTGGTCGCGTCCAGCGCGCACCGGAACAAAGGCTGCGGAGTGATTCCTGCGCCTTCCCCAACGCAGCACGAATTGGATCAGGAAGGTCGATGGCGATGAATGCGCGCATGGTGGACGGGGAGTGCTTCGAAATTTTCGATTGCGGGCGCCGAATTTCGGATTGTCTAATCCCGAATCCTTCGTCGAATCATTTCCAGGGCCATTTGCGAGGCCCACAGGCGGACGCGGTCACGGGTGCCAGGAAAGTGAAACTCGCGAACCTGTGTGCCACGCTCATCGGCGAGCCCGATGATGACCAATCCCACGGGTTTCGTGTCGGTTCCGCCGGTAGGGCCGGCAATTCCGGTGATTCCTACCCCGATGGAAGCGCCGGCGCGGGCTCGCACGCCCTCCGCCAGAGCCTGAGCGACGGGTTTGGAGACGGCGCCGTGCGTCTGAATCAGCTCCGCCGAAACACCGACCCAGCGCGTCTTCATTTCGTTGGTGTAGCAAACCGCTCCGCCGAGAAAGTAGCTGGAGCTTCCGGGAACGCGCGTCAGGCGTTCGGCCAGCAGGCCACCCGTGCAGCTTTCCGCCACGGCCACGGTTTTTTGCCGCATCACCAGATACATTCCCACGACCTCTTCAAGGCTTTCACCCTTCGTGGAATAAACATGATCGCCGAGGGCCAGCTCGATTTTGTCGCCGAGCTCGGCCAGAAGGGCTTCGGCTTCCGCTTCAGTTGCCGCGCGAGCGCGCAAGTGGACTTCAATCGATCCCGATGCCGCGAGAATCGTCGTGGCGGGATTGGTGTAGGGCCGGTAGAGCGGCGCAATGAGTGAGTCCACTTCGGATTCCGGCAGACCCACAACTTTGTAAATTCGTGTGCGGATGGGAGCGTCGGAAGCCATGCGCGCAAGGCGGGGAACGCAGGCAGCATTAAACATCGGTTCGAGCTCGCGAGGCGGGCCGGGCAGCAGAACCAGAATAGCACCCCTATCCTTAATCCATATTCCCGGTGCCGTCCCATTGCGGTTTTCCAGCCACTCGGCGCCCTCGGGCACCTGGGCCTGCCGCAAATTGTTTTCAGGCATGGCGCGGCCCAGACGCGAATAACGCTCCTCGATGCCCTTGCGCACTTCCGGGACTTCATGCAGCGGGCGTCCCAGCAATTCCGCCACAGCGTCACGCGTCAAGTCGTCATCGGTAGGGCCGAGGCCGCCGGTGAGAATGATGAGCTGCGAGCGCGAGAGAGCCGTGCGCAGCACCAAGGAAAGATCGTCCCGCGAATCTCCCACGATGGATTTAAATCGCACCAGGATTCCCAGGTGGTTGAGTTTTTCGGTGAGGAAAAGGGAATTTGTGTCGGTGTTTTGCGGGGTGAGGAGTTCAGACCCGACGGCAATGATTTCGGCATCCATGGTTGAGCTATCCGCCGCCGGCAATCAGGTGGTGCGGTCCAGCCGAATACCCGGGCGAGGAGCAGCCAGCGCCGGGCCTTTGATCTACTTCAGCAGCGGCAATCCCTCAACGCCCAGGGGAAGATCCACCAAGGTGCCGTTGGTGGCGAGAATCATGGATCCCTGCTTGCCGAAAGCGAGGCCGACCAGGTCATATCCGGAGACAACCAGCTCTGCCTTGGCGTCCGGGGTCAAGCGCACCACGCCGCGCCGGCCGGACAGCGAAGCCGCTACGTAGAGATTGCCATTCACATCGAAAGCCAGGCCCTGAGGCCGTCCCAGGCCGCGATAAAAAGACATTACGCTTCCCGCAGGAGAAACCCGCAGCACGTGATCGAAGCTGGAGGTGGTCGGCCCGGTTACAAAAAGGTCGCCCTCAGGACCAAAAGCCAGGTGGTACGCCGCCACGCTCGGCTCGATCGTGGCGAAAACGAAAATCTGGCGGTCCGGGGCGATCTTGAAGATGGTCCCGGTGCGGTCTCCCACGTAGAGATTGGCATGAGCGTCGAAGGCGATTCCTGTTGCTACGCCCATTCCTTGAGCATAGGTGGAGCGTTCTCCGTTCGGCGCCACCTTGTAGATCGACCCTTCCATGCGGCTCGAGACATAGAGGTTACCTTCGCGGTCAAAGGCGATTCCCGTGGCGTTCATTACCTCGCTCAGGAAGGGATGCATGACGCGATTGGTATCGACCTTGAATACCGAGGTAGCCACCTTCTGGCCGCGCGTACCGCTGAACGTTGAAAAGATGTTGCCCTGCGAATCGAGGGCGGGATTGGCAACCGGATGCAGGTTTTCAGCGATCGTTTTGCCCACCACCACGGAGGCCGGCCCGCTCGATCCGGCTGGAGTCTCAACCGTGAAGTTCTTGCTGAGCACGTCGTCGGGGACGCGAACAATCAATCGGCTGGGTGAGCTCAGAAGCAGGCTGCCGGGCTGGTCGCCGAATCGCACCAGGGCGTGGCGGCCGTTCTCCGCCAGGCTGCTGCCACGCACTACAATTTCGCCACCCGGAATTGCCGCGTGAGGGTTGACGTCGGTGATTTGCGGTCGCTTCTTGCCGAGCAGCGAGGCCGGCCCCAATGTGGGACTCGGCTTCTTGGCTTCTTTTTCTGCGGTCTTCTCCGCAGTCGCCTCAGGCTTTTCGGTTTTTCTCCACAAGCTCATCGAATGACCATTCCTGCCCCGAACAGGACGCACAGGCTGTA
>JASHTZ010000102.1 GCA_030040295.1 Terriglobia bacterium
GTAACCGTTGCCGGCGCCGCCCAGGCCAGCTCCCAGCCCATGTTCGCTCCCGCCGAGGTTTTAATCGAATCCCGCGGCCTAAGCGTCTATTACGGCACTCGTGAAGCGATCAAAAACGCTTCGTTATCGATGCCCCGCAACCGCGTCATCGCCATGATCGGACCCAGCGGCTGCGGCAAAAGCACCTTTCTCCGGTCCATCAATCGGCTCAACGATCTAATCCCTGGTTGCCGCATTGCGGGGCAATTATTCATCAGCGAACAGAACGTCTATGAACCCAAGGTCGATCTGGTGGCGCTTCGGCAAAAAGTCGGCCTGGTTTTTCAGAAGCCCAATCCGTTTCCCAAGTCTATTTTCGATAATATCGCATACGGCCTGCGTATCAACGGGATGGTCGGCAAGGGCAAATTGGCGGAAGCCGTGGAAAAGAGCTTGCGGCGGGCCGCCCTTTGGGACGAGGTCAAGGACCAACTTCACAAATCCGCCTATGCTCTTTCCGGAGGCCAGCAGCAGCGGCTTTGCATTGCCCGCGCCCTGGCTGTTGACCCCGAGGTCCTGCTGCTCGATGAGCCCTGCTCGGCGCTCGACCCCATTGCCACCGCCAAGATTGAGGAGTTGCTTTTCAATCTCAAAGACCTTTGCACCATGGTGATTGTGACGCATAATATGCAACAGGCGGCGCGCGCCGCGGACTACACCGGCTTTTTCCTGATGGGACGTTTGATTGAGTTTAATAAAACTGCGATTATCTTCAAGACTCCGGCTCGCAAGGAAACGGAAGACTACATTACGGGCAGGTTTGGTTAAGTGAAGTGGTGAGTGGCTCGTGGCTAGAGAAAATCGCGGTAGCGCAGTCAGGTTTTGCTCGCCACATTCCACTCGCCACCAACCACTGTTGTTAATGGGAGAATGGATTGCGCCATTTTGTTGAGGAGCTCGATTATTTACGCAGCCGGCTGCTGGAAATGAGCGCGTTGGTGGAGGACTCGGTCTATCGCAGTGTTCTCTCCCTCACCGAGAAGGATCCCCAACAGTCGCAAAAAGTCCTTCAAAATGAGGCGGAGATCAATCAAATGGAGATAGAGATTGACGATCTCGCCACGCGCCTTCTGGCTCTTCAGCAGCCCATGGCCACCGATCTCCGGTTTCTCACTTCTGCCATCAAGATCAATAATGACCTTGAGCGGATGGGCGACCTGGCGGTAAACATTATTGAGCGGGCGCTGGCACTGACCAATGAGCCTCTCATGAAGCCCATGATCGACATTCCGGCCATGGCCAGCCGCGTACAGTCGATGATCCGCAAGAGCCTGGACGCCTTCGTCAAGAAGGATCCCGAGCTCGCCCGCAATGTGCTGATCTCCGACGACGCCGTGGACGGACTGCGAGACTCCATTTACGAGGAACTGATCAGTTATATGGAGCGCGACCCCAAGACGGTTCGCCAGGGCATCAACCTCATGTTTGTGGCGCGCAACCTGGAACGCCTTGCCGATCACGCCACCAATATTGCCGAGGACGTGCTCTTTCTGGTGGAAGGTGTCGACGTTCGTCATCACGCCGAGGCGCGGGAATAAATTATCAAAATCCTGACTGAAGCCCTGCGTGGCGCAGCACTTTCTTCGATGTCTCCTGTCGCGCCGCGAGCCATCCAACCCCGTGCCCGATTTTGCATCGAACCAAGTGCAAATAAGATTTTATCTTTGACTGCGTCTGTCATTTGATGATGAAATGGTAAGGTTCATCTAAGGCTCTCCTTTCCGGCGGGCCGGTGACCGCGTGGGAGAATTTAGGAATGAAGGCAAAAATCCTGGCATTCATCACTGCCTGCTCGCTTCTGGCAAGCATGGCAGCGCCCCTGGTTGCGCAGGACCAAGACCAGGACAATCCCAACGTTGATGAGATTACGGTTCCGGAGGGTACGGAATTCAAGCTCCAGTTGCACACCACGCTGAATTCCGCCACCTCCAAGATGGGCGACCGGATTATGTGTACGTTGATCGATCCGGTTGCTGTCGAAGACCGCGACGTGCTCCCCAAGGGCGTGCGCATTGACGGCCACGTGACCGAGGTGCGTCCGGCCGAGCGCCGCGGCAAAGGCGGCTTGCTCACCATCGTCTTTGACACCGTGGAGTTGC
Source organism: Terriglobia bacterium (assembly GCA_030040295.1). Lineage (GTDB taxonomy): Bacteria > Acidobacteriota > Terriglobia > UBA7540 > UBA7540 > Bog-366. The sequence goes on from JASHTZ010000102.1 coordinate 2,139, forward strand.
CGAACGGCCAGAAAGAGTCCATTGCGGGATCACTGACGGAAGTGTTTTCCAGCGAAAGCGGCAGTGACCCCAATGTCGGGCCTGAAGGCGAATTGAAGGGCAAGGGCGCCAATCGTAAGCTTCAGGCGCTGATGATCGTGGCGCCCGCAGCCGTGGGAGCCGCCGGCGGTATCGGAGCCGCCATCGGGTTGGGAGCCGCCGGTGTCATGACCGCGCTCTTCCTCCCCAAAGGCAAGCAAGCTGCCCTCGCCGCAGGTTCGCTGGTGGGCATGAGGCTTGACCGCGACGTCACTTTGCTGATCCCCTCCGCGGGGAGATAGGTCTCAAACAGCAGGGCACTCGCGTGATTACGAATTTGCTTGCCCGCAAGCCTGTCCTTTTTCCGAAATTTTCCGGTTCCAATTTCTTAAGTTCGACCTCAATGCACCGAAAGTGAACCCGCGCCCGCCTTTCCACATCTAAGAAACCTGGAGGTAAACCATGTACACCATTATCGGTGCAAGCGGAAATACCGGAAGTGCCGTGGCCGAGAAATTATTGGCTCACGGGGAAAAAGTCCGAGTGGTCGGCCGCGACGCCGGCCGTCTGCAAGGCCTGGTGAAGAAGGGAGCAGAGGCAGTGGTGGCCAATGTGACCGACAGGCCGGCAATCACCGAGGCGTTTGGCGGCGCGAAGGCGGTCTACCTGATGATCCCACCCAATCCCAGCCACCCCAATGTGCGCGATGAACAGGACCGCGTAAGCGATGCACTGGCGACGGCGGTTGAAAAATCCGGAGTCGAACGCGCCGTGCTCCTCAGCAGTGTAGGCGCCGACAAGACGGATAAGACGGGACCAGTGGTAGGGCTGCACAATTTCGAAAACAAATTGAACGGGATTCCCCGGCTCAAAGCGGTCTATCTGCGCGCCGGATATTTTATGGAGAATCTCCTGCCGCAAGTGGCAGTCATCCGGAACTTCGGCATGGTCGGCGGGCCCTTGCGCGGCGATCTGAAGCTGCCCATGATCGCCACTCGCGACATCGGCGCGGCCGCCGCGGATACCCTGCTGAAACTGGATTTCAAAGGCAAGGAGCCGCGCGAGCTGCTCGGGCAACGGGATTTGACTTACACAGAAGTTACGTCTGCAATCGGGGAGGCCATCGGCAAGCCCGGCCTCAATTACGCGCAGCTCCCGCCCGCGCAACTTAAGCCAGCGCTCATGCAGATGGGAATGTCCGAAAGCATGGCGAACCTTCTCCTGGAAATGGCGGAAGCGTTGAACTCGGGATATATGAAACCCCTGGAAGCGCGCTCTTCCAGGAACACCACCCCTACCACCATTGAATCGTTCATCGCGGAGCGTTTCGTTCCGCTGTATTCCGGAAAGGCTGCCAGGGCATAGCGCCGTCTGGCGTTCACGGAGTTGAGACGCTGAGGGGCCAGGGAAGTCAAGACGAAGAAAAGTCCGCCTCAGTGCGCGCTGAAATTTGATGTCACCGGTCCCAGACCGGGCTGGCGGAGGGACGGGGGCGGCTTCAGCCGATCGGCGATTTCTCTCTGTTCGCGGGCTTTTTCCGGTTGGTGATTGTGCTCGAAGGCAGTGGCCAAGGCAAGGTGCGCGGGCTGAAGATCGGGCTGCTCGCGCACCACTTGCTCGAGCAGCGCCTGCGCGCCCGCAAAATCCCCCTTGCCTTCCCGGCAATAGGCGAGGTGCAGACCTGTGTAGGCGTCGTGGGGATCAAGATCCCAGGCTTTCTGCAAGACCTCAGCGGCTTCATCCAGGCGGCCCGGGCCCTCCATTCGCAGCATTTTTCCAAGCGAGGCGTAGTAGCTGGGATCCTTAGGGTCCAGTTCTATGGCACGGCGAAAGAGGGTTTCCGCCTGCTTCAAATCCCCCATCGCCATGTAGCAGTTTCCGATTAGAAAAGGGATGCGCTGGAATTTCGGATTGTCCACCGTCTGAAATTCCTGAATTGCCTCGGGATAGCGGAAGCAGAGGTAATTCCCCAGCCCCAGGGCGTAGTGGTATTCCGGCAGATCATGAAAGCGCGGATAAATGTCTTTTAGAAAGTGCAGCCCGGTGAAGTTGTAGTTGGCGGAGAGCAGTGCCTCTGCAAGTCCGAGCGAATATTTCCACGAATCGGGGGCAAGCTGAACGGCCTGGTGCAACTCGGCGATGGCCTCTTTGAATTGCCCCTGGCTGAGGAGATCGAGGCCTTTCTCACCCTGGGGAATAGTTGGGAAGGTTGAGTGCTCGGTATTGCTCTGTCCGATTTGTTGAGGGAATAGGCTGGCTGGAGAAATCCAGCCGAAGGTCAGTGCCGCTGCCAGCGCGAATGCGATTCGCATTAAGTATTGCGCGTCCGACCCTCCAAAGAACACGGTCGGAGCGACCGGGTCTAGTATACCAGTTCAAACCCGGCCGCTCCTTCCGCCAAACTTAGAAGAACAGCTTCAGCGCCAGTTGGATCACGCGCGGGGTGCTGTTCACGCTGGTAATCGTCCCGACCGCACCCGACTGGATTGTGGTGTTGGGACTGGACAACCAGGGCGTGTTGAACCCGTTGATGAAGTCCGCCCGGAACTGCAAGCTCCTGGTCTCACCCCACTTCGGCCAGTAGAAACGCTTGGAGAGGTTCATGTTGATGTTCGAAAGACCTGGACCCAGGAAGGTTCCATAGTCTTCCGTCCCGATGCCATATTGTGCCTCGGGAGTAAAATTCGCAGCGTCAAACCAATGGTTGGCGTTCTGGACGAAGCCGGAAGGCACCGCCGGACCGATCTGGTTCGGCATGCTGGCTCCGCCGCCGCACAGGCAACTGGAGCTTGTCGTGGCGTTCAGCGGGAAACCTCGCTGAAGCGTTACGAGGCCACCCCACTGCCAGCCACCTAGGAACGGAACCAAGGGACCGTGGGTGAGCCAGGCTCGTCCCGGGCCGAAGGGGAGATAGTAGTCATACGCCATGGTCCACTTCTGGGGGACGGTATTGGAATCCGGCGCGCGGTCGAGCATGCGGTCGGT